>CAYYRG010000022.1:0-14024 GCA_964474015.1 uncultured Anaerolineaceae bacterium
CCACACCGTGCCAGGGCGGCGGCGCTCACCGGGCCCGCGCGCAGGATGCGGGGTGAGGCGGCGGTGCAATCCACCACGGTGGAGGGCTGGCCGCCGGGGGCGGGGCCGGCGTCGAGGATCACAGCCACAGCGTTCCCCAGTTGGGCGGCGGCCTCGGCGGCAGTGCGGGCGGGGGGCTGGCCGGAGCGGTTGGCCGAGGTCACAGCCAGGGGGCCGGTCAGACGCAGCAGCGCCAGCGCGAGGGGATGGGCGGGCATCCGCACGCCCACGGTGGGGTAAGGGGAAAGGGCCGCGGGCAGATCGGGGTGTTTGGGCACCACGATGGTGAGCGCGCCGGGCCAGAAACAGGCCGCCAGCCGAGCCGCGCAGGGGGGCAGCGCCGCCGTTACGCGCGCCAGATGCGCCTTTTCGCCCACCAGCACCGGAATGGCCTTGCGCTCAGGCCGCCCCTTGGCCGCGTAAATGCGGGCCACCGCGGCGGCATCCCACGGCCAGGCGGCCAGGCCATAGACCGTGTCGGTCGGCAGCACCACCAGGCCGCCGCGGTGTAGGGCCTCGGCGGCGGCGTGCAGGGCGCGGGGGTCGGAAGCGGGGAGGATGAGGGGCAAAGCAGCCATGCGGGTTACCAGAAGAGAGAATGCAGGGGCGCGGCTACGCCGCTGCATGCAAGTTTATCACGGCCAGGGAGAGGCGGGGAGGTCGCGAGCGCGAGGGAAGCCGCGAGCGTCGCGGAAGTCGTGAAAGCCAGGCGAGTCAGGGAGTGCGCCCAGAAGAGCACAGATCAACCTTGCGCCCCTTATCGCATTTCCCCCGGGGAGTGCGCCATCACAGCCGCAGATTTCGCCGCCGAGGCCGATTTCTGGCATCATAAGGCCGCGTCGCGTCCTACAACTTCCCCCACTGTGGTCGGCTCCGGCCCCTCGCTCAGTCGGCAAAAATCTGACGGTAAAGGTCCACGCCGAAGCTGGTAGGCAAAGGCTCGCCGGGTTTTATTTTGAACGTCCGGCGGCCATCGGGCAGGCGCTCGGCGCGCAGAAAGAGTGCATCGGCAGCCTGCCGGGCAGCATAACTGTGGGCAAAGGCATAAAAGTGGGTCACGAAAAACACCTTGACCCGGCTTTCCAACAAGGCATCGACAATCTGGCGCGCAATCTCCGAGCCTTCTCGCTCGTTGGTGGCTGCAAACGACTCGTTGAAGAGCACCAGGCTGTGGGCACGCAGATGATCGGCAATGGCGTCCATACGGCCCAGTTCCTCATCGAATTTGCCGCTTTCCATGGCGGCATCTTCCTCGCGCTTGAAGTGCGTAAACACCCCGCGAGCAAGATTGGCTTCCAGCGCACGGGCCGGCACAAACATGCCGGCCTGCATCATCAGTTGCGCCAGCCCCACGCTGCGCAAAAAGGTGGTTTTGCCGCCCTGGTTTGCGCCGGTGATGACCACCAGGTCTTTGCCGTCGGCCTGGACGTCGTTTCCGACCACGCCAGCCCCCTTGGCCAACGCCAGGCCGAGATCGTACAGGCCGGAAGCCGTAAAGCGGCGCGTATTGGCCGGTGTAGGGGTGGGGAAAGCCCAGGGCATTCCCAGTTCCGCAATGCGCTCGGCGAGGTTGAGGCTGCCCACATAGAAAGCCAGTTCTGCCTGCAGCAACTTCAGAAAGCCGTCGATGTGGTCGGCGGCCTGGGCCACGGCATTGGCAACCTCGTTCAGACCGCGGTCTTTGATATCGCCCAGGGCTTTCGAGCCGTACGTGTCGCGCGGGGGAATGGTAAAACCGCAGGAAGGCGTGCGGTCGAAAATCTGCTTGAGAATAGGCCGCGGGGTGCGGCGGGGTTTGCGGAGGGTGTAATGGCTGCCCTCATTGCCCGGCCCCAATTCGGCGCTCAGCAACACCCCCTGACGGAATTTCAAGGTACGCAGGTGCGTCTCGACTTCCTCGAAATAAGCCTCGTCCAGTTCGGCCTGCAACATGGCAAAGAAGCGACGGAAACCTTCCGAGGCAAACGCCCCCTGCTGGGCATCGGCAATGGCCTTCAAACGCCGCAACAACCCCACAAACATGGCCAGCAAATCGACCGCGCTGCTCAAAATGCCCTGCGGCGAACGGCTGAAAATGCCCAGCCACTGCTCCCGCTTCTTCTCCTGGGCTTCAATTGGAATATGATAAATTTCCCGCACGACGTCGGGGTGCGCCAGGCAGTCTTGCAGCACGGCCTGACGATAGCGAATGAGCCCGACATCTTCCAGGGAGTGCAACAGCACCTGCCGCGCCACGCCATGCAGGAACTTATCTCCGCGTGCCATCGCTTCGTAAACCTGGGGCAACCCCAAATCTTGCTCCAGCGCCTCGGCCTGCCACGGCAAAGGCGCGTCGATTTCGGCGTCGCGGTCAGGGTAAAGCAAAAAGACATTCATGGACGCACCCGCGCAAGGAGTTGGTCGTGGGTGAGACGGTGCTTCTCGGCTAAGGCCAGGGCATACGCCAGGCCATCGGCGCGGCGGCGCACGATTTTATAGGTGCGCTCCGCGGGGTTTTCCGGCTTGACCGTGCTCACCATGCTGACCACTTGCGGCCCCAGGGCAGCCAGTTCTGCCAGGAAGGTCACGAACACCCCCACCGCGTCCAGGGCGAGGAGCTTTTCCATGACCTGCCGCCCCAAGAAAAGGGCATCTTGAAAAGTGGTCGAGGCAAACACCTCGTTGAGAATCACCAGGCTTTGCGGCGTGGCCTGCTCGAAGGTTTCTCGCAGGCGCAGTAACTCATCTTCCAGTTTGCCGCGCAAGTTGGCCACTTCCTCCACACGCTCGAAATGAGTGAAAATGCGGTCGGGCAGCAACAGGTGGGCTTCCCGCCCAGGCACCGGCAGCCCCAGCGCCGCGAGGTAGTGCAACTGCCCCACTGTGCGGGCAAAGGTGGTCTTGCCGCCTTGATTGGGCCCGGTCACCACGAAAATGCGCTCGTTGCCCTGCAGAGCAAAATCATTGGTGACCACCGGCCGGTCGGCTGCCACCAGTTTATGCGCCAGCGCGAGGTCGAAAGTCTCCCGCGCCATGATGGCCTTGTCGGCGATGATTTGGGGGTAGCAAAAGGGCAGGCCGGCTTCCCGCAGCGGGGCGATGAATTCCAGATAGGCCAGGTAAAATTGCACTTCGCGGTCGAAGGCGGCCACCACCGGGTCGAGGAACTCAGGATGGCGCTCGCGAAACGCATCGAGGTGGGCAAACGGTTCGGGATAGAGTTTGACCACGCAATCCAGAATTTGGGCTTCCACGTGGTTCATGCCGCTGCGCACGTAAACCGGCGTGCGGTAATCTTTCACCGCGCCGCGCCGAAACTTGGCAAAGGTGCGTTCCACCTCGGCAGCGTGGTCGGGTTCATCCTGGCACCGCCGCACCCGCACCGTATCGCCCATGATATGAATGCAATAGCGAATGGCTGCCAGTTCTGCACGCACCGCCTGGGCTTCCTCGCTCAAAGCAAGGAAAGCCTGGGAACGGACGTAATCGGCCAGATAAGTGCGCAGAGCCAGCAAAGCCTCAGCGTGCAGGTCGGCTGCTGCCAGCGCCTCAGCCAGCGCCCGCACCGCCTCAATATACCGCAGCACGGCTTCCAGAAACCAACCAGCAATGTGATAGTGATAGTCCAGGTCGGCGAGCATCCGCAGGTAGCGGTTGACCTGGCGCATCTGGGTAGTAAAAGTGTGAATCTGCTCCCGCAGGGTATCGTTTTCCAAATCTCGGGCCACGGCCTGGCGATAGCGCACCGCCGCGGCCTCGTGCAACGGGGTGTAGAAAAACGGTTGCAGGCGATAGGGCTTGCGCCCGGCCAGCAAGGCCGCCACCACCTGGTCCAGGTTAAGGTCACCGAAATACGGCGGCTCGGCAGCCTGGTCTTCAGGGGGGCGGGCAGTGCTCGGCGGGAAGAGCACACTCGGCGAAGGCATATGGTCACCTCACAGGCTTCCGCCCCCAATACACGGCCACCGCCCCAAACATCAAACGCTGGTAGCCCACCTCATGAAAGCCCGCGGCTTCCAGGTGAGCCACCATTTCAGGCGGGGCAAGGAAATTTTCGGTCGAAGCCTGCAAATAGCGATAAGCGTGCGCGTTGCGGGCCACGGCCTTCCCCAGCCAAGGGATGACCACCCGCAGGTGAAGCCGCATGAAGGGGGTGAGCAGATTTTGCGGCGGGCGGGAAGTGTCCAAAGCCGCCCAGCGCCCGCCCGGCTTTAAAACGCGATACTGCTCTTTCAAAGCGGCCTCGAGGTCGGCCACATTCCGCAGCAGGAAGGCAGAAGCCAGTGCATCGAAAGCATCGTTAGGGAACGGCAATTGCAACGCGTCGGCAGTCAGCCAGCGGATGGGAAGGCCGGCCAGTTGTGCCTTGCCCACCGCGAGCATCTCGAAAGTCAGGTCGCTGGTCACGGGCAAAATACCTGGGGCCATGCGTAGGGCCTCGCGCGTGAGGGCGCCCGTGCCACCGCCGAGGTCGAGGAAGCGGTCGCCAGAGCGCAGCCCCAGGTGACGCAGCGTCTCCCGCCGCCAGAGGTCATCTCGCCCTAAGGAAATCAGGCGGTTGAGCAGGTCATAGCGGTCGGCAATCTGCGCAAACAAACTACGCACGTATTCCGGCTTTTTTTCGCTGGGGGGCAAAACGGAAAAATCGCTCATGGCAACCCCTCAGGGCATCCAGCGGTATTCCAGGGTCGGAGCCAGCATCCGGTTCCAGGAAGGCATGAGCGCGCCAAAAGAAGGGCTCAGCCGCCCCACCGCGCCGCTCAAAATGGCTTCCAGAGGCGACATCGGCGGCTCATAACGCACCACCCGCGGGACGTCGGTAATGTTGCCCAGGTCGGCAGCTTTGGCAATGGCATCGTCTTCATAACCCAGGGCATCGACAAGTTTCAGGTCGAGGGCATCGCGGCCAGTGTAAACCCGCCCGTCGGCCAGCTGGCGCACCTTGCCTTCGGGGATGTGCCGACTGTCGGCCACAATCTTGACAAAATTGTCATAGGCCTGGTCGATGACATGCTGCCAGTAAGCCTTTTCTTCCGGCGTCATGGCGCGATAGGGGCTGCCAAAATCCTTGTCTTTGCCCGATTTGATCACGGTCATCTGAATGCCGAGTTTTTCCATCAGCCCCTGGGCATTGGGGAATTCGCTAATCACACCGATCGAGCCGGTGAGGGTGTAAGGGTTGGCATAGATGTAATCGCCCGCCATGCTGATATAGTAAGCACCGGAAGCCGCGAGGTCGCGCATCAGCACCACGATAGGCTTGTCCATATCCTTGAGGGCCTGATAGATGCGGTCGCTGGGCACGATGCCGCCGCCGGGGCTGTTGACCTCCAGCACCACGGCCTTGATGCTGTCATCGTGCTTGGCCGCGGTGATCATGGCAATGATGTCGTCGGCAGCGGCTACCTGAGAAGTGCCCAACGCCGAAGCGTGCCCCTCGACAATGGGGCCATTGACGGGAATGATCGCCACCGCGGGGCCGGTGAGCGGGCCGCGCACGTGACGCGCCACTGGCGCCTTCCCCATTGTAGCCGTGGAACCGCCCGCGGTGACACTGGCGCCGACCATCGCGAACACCATCAGCCCACCACAGGCAAAAATGGGCAACAAAAAGCCTAAAGCCACGCCGAGGAGCGCCCACAAGGCATTGCGCGAAGATGCCGGGCGCGTTTGCCGAGGCGGCGGGGCCTTTGGCACGGGTTGTTGCGGGTTGTTCATCTTACACTCCTTCCCAAGAGGGTCTTGTCATGGGCGGCACGCGAACAGCGCCACAGGGCAACGCTTTGTGCGCCGCGATACGCCTGTCGCGGGATTGTACCATAGCCCCTCTGCCGCGCTGGTTGAGGCAGGCGGCTTCACACCGGCAACACCGCGGCGCACCGCCACGCGCTTTCAAAACACGCCCGAAAGGCAGGCTTGGCCGGGTAGGGAAAGCGCACCACGTGCTGGTGCGTTTTGCCAGCGCGTACTTCAATGAAGGCCAGATACGAATCTACGATGGAACTGGTATATTCCCACACGGCCACGTCGCGGAGGGCCACGTTGAGGCTCAACCCCGGCAACAAGAACAGGCGGCGGTCGGTCGCCACCAGCACCTGCGTGCCCACCTTGGGCTGGAACCACGCGGGCAGTGCTGCCCAGGCATAGGGTTGCTCGCCATCTTCCAGGGCTTCTTCCAACAAGGGGCGGAAATGCCCGGTCAGGCGGCGGCTTTCCTCGGGATCATTGGAAGCCGTATCCAGCAAGGGCTTGAGGGTGTCGGGGGCAGGGGGCGGGGTCGCCCGTTGCAACGCCCGCGGCGGTGAAGGAATGTTCACCACCGGCGCGAGCAATGCCAGCAAGTCTTGCAATGCGGTGCGGGTGTAAGCGGGCGACTCCCACACCATCTCGGCTTCGCCCGACGCGGCCGCCCAGCGGGTGGTGAGTGCGAGGTGGTTTCCCAGCGGCTGCAATGCCACCGCGCGCAGGCGTTCGAGCACGCCCACCACTTCACGAAAGCCGTAGCGAATGTTGGCCGCATCGGGCGGGATGAGTTCGGCCAGGTGAATGAGGCGATGGGTGGTGAGCAGCAACACGCCCTCTTGCAAGCGTTCACGCCGCAGCCACGAACGCTGGCGCTGGCTGGGCATGGCAGGGCGGCGGGCGGCGTAAAGGATGCGCTCGTCGGCAGCCAGGGCATCGCCCACGTATTCCTGAAAGCGATAGGGCAATTCGAAAAAGGTGTACTCAGCCGCGGTATATTGCTCGGCATCGGCATAGCCGCCGCGGGCCGCCGAACGCAACGCCTGCCAGGCAGGGGCATGGCGACGGTGCAAGACGTCGCCGTGCTCACGATAACGGCGCGCACCCTCATGCAGGCATGGCTCCACTTCCTCAACCTCTAACCAGCGCCACTCGCCGGGGCGGGCGCGGCGCAAGGCTGCGAGTACAGCCTCTTGCCGCTGGGCGGGCACTTCGTCCCACGAGCGGGGGGCTTCTGGCTCGACTTCCGGCACCGCAACCAGAAACGGCGGCTCCTCACCCCGCCGGAAGGCCCCCAGCAAGCGGCCTTCCAGCAGCGTATCGGCGGGGTGCGAAATGCTTCCCAGCACCACCACCCGGAAGGGCTCGTTGAACGGCGTCCACACCTCCGGCAGCACGGCTACATCGAATGGAAGCGCTTCAAGCGGCGGCACGATCTCTTCCAGCCGCCACGCCGCGCCTTCTTCGGGCAAATAGCGGCCTGTCGTGCCGCCGGGCTGAATGATGCGAAGTTCCAACAGGTGTTCTTTGGTCATCGGCCACACCCGTAAAAGGAGTTTTCCCGCATGTGGGCCTTCGAAAAGGCCAGGCGCGCCCGGCCAGGGAAAGCCCCAACCCCACAGCGGGGCAGAAAAAAGCCTCTACCGAAAAATGCACTTCGGTAGAGGCCATTAGTCCACAACGGACACAGCAAGGCGAGCCTCATCGCCATCAGGTTGTGCCACAATTTTACTACAAGATGACGCCGCGCCAGGGTGCCAAAAATCACAAAAAAACGGGGGGCGCGTTTGCTTTCTCGCCATTTTTGAGTACAATTACACAGGAGCCTATTCCACTTTCCGAGGAGGTGTCACGCGCGAAACACATCCGTTGAATCCCTTGCGTCTCTGCCCGTTTCCCATGCTCTTCAAGGAGGAGTCAAAATGAAACGCTTCTGGTGGCTTCTTGTCGCTACGCTCATTGTGGCAGCTATGGTGCTGAGCGCCTGTGGCAAATCGCAACAGGCCACACCCCAAGCCACGCAAGCGCAAAAACAACCCTTCGTTTTTGGTATGCTCCTGGTCGGGCCGTATAACGACCACGGCTGGAGCCAGGCCCACTACGAGGCCGGGAAGTATGTGGAAAACAAATTGGGGGCCAAGATGCTCTATGTAGACAAGGTCAACCCCGCCGACCGCCCCGGCACCACGCCAGAGCAACTGGCCGAAGACCTGGTCTCCAAAGGCGCCAAGCTCATCATCTTCAACTCCGACGACATGAAAGACTCTGCCCTCGCGTTCGCCCAAAAGCACCCCGACATTTACGTCATCCATGCCTCGGGCGACAACGCCTGGAAAGACGGCAAAGACTACAAGAACCTGCCGAACCTGGCGAACGTCATGGGCAAGATGATCTACGGCAAGATGATTGCCGGCTGCGCGGCCGCGATGATGACCAACACCGGCCAGATCGGCTACCTTGGGCCCCTCATCAACGACGAGACCCGCCGCCTTGCCTCCTCGGCCTACCTGGGCGCCAAATACTGCTGGCAGCACTACCGCAACAAAGACCCCAAAGACCTGAAATTCAAAGTGACGTGGATCGGCTTCTGGTTCAACATCCCCGGTGTGACCTCTGACCCGACCCAGGTCGCCGACGACTTCTTCAACAGCGGCTACGACGTCGTGCTCTCGGGCATCGACACCACCGAAGCCCTGGTGGAAGCCAAGAAATTCCACGACCAGGGCAAGACGGTCTACGCCGTGCCCTACGACTTCAAAGACGCCTGCGCCGAAGCCCCCAGCGTCTGCCTGGGCGTGCCCTACTTCAACTGGGGCCCCAGCTACGTCAAACTCATCAAGAACGCCGAAGACGGCAAATGGCAATCCACCTTCATGTGGGTTGGCCCCGACTGGAAAGACATCAACAACCCCGACACCTCGGCCATCGGCTTCGAGAAAGGTGATGCCCTCAGCGATGAAGCCTCCGACGCCGTGACCAAATTCATCGACGAACTCGCCAACGGCCTCAACCTCTGGACTGGCCCGCTCAAACTGCAAGACGGCACCCTCTACCTGAAAGACGGCGAAAAAGCCACCGACCAGCAGATCTGGTACCTGCCGCAACTGCTGGAAGGCATGGAAGGCCAAAGCGTGCCACAGAAGTAACCCTTTTTGCTGTCCCTTCTGGTGGGGAAAGCGGCGCAAACAGCCCGCTTTCCCCACCTTGCCACCTCGTCCTTTGCCACCCAGGCGACCCCGCACCCTAAAACAGGCCAGCCCATGAAAATTGAACTCCGCCACATCCACAAACACTTCGGGCCGGTACACGCCAACAACGACATCACCCTCACCATTCCTTCGGGGTCTATCTTCGGCCTGCTGGGGGAAAACGGTGCAGGCAAAAGCACCCTGATGAAAATCCTCTCCGGCTATTTCCACCCCGACGCCGGGGAAATTCGCGTGAACGGCTCGCCGGTCGTGATGCACTCTCCCGCCGATGCCATCCGCTTCGGGATCGGCATGCTCCACCAGGACCCGATGGACTTCCCGCCCATGCGGGTGCTCGACAACTTCATGGTCGGCTACCCCGAAGGCCTGACCCTCCCCCGGGCAGAAGCCCGCACCGCCCTGGAAAGAATCAGCGCCCAGTTCGGCTTTACGCTGGACCCTGATGCTTTCGTTGGCTCCCTCACCGTAGGTGAGCGCCAGCAACTGGAAATCGCCCGCCTGCTGTGGCTGGGCGCACAAGTGCTAATTTTCGACGAGCCAACCACGGGCATCAGCGCCCAGCAAAAAGAAAAACTCTTCGCCGCCTTACGCCGCCTGGCCGAAGCCGGAAAAACCATCATCTTCGTCACCCACAAACTGGAAGAGGTCGAAGTCCTCTGCGACCAGGTCGCCGTGCTGCGGGCCGGCGAAGTGGTCGGCGAAATGCGCCCCCCTTACGACCTCGACGAACTGGTACGCATGATGTTCGGCAAGGTCATCAGCAAAGGGGAGCGCGTCAGTGCGCCCTTAGGCAAAACCGTGCTGCAAATCAAAAACCTCGCCGTGGAAGACGTGCGCATTCGGATTGCGGGCGTCAACCTGGAAGTGCGCGAAGGTGAAGTCATCGGCCTGGCCGGCATGGAAGGCAGCGGACAACGCCACCTGCTGCGTGCCTGCGCGGGGCTGGTGCGCCCCGTGGAAGGCGAAATCTGGGTCGATGGCGACAACCTCACCGGCAAAGGCTACCACGAATTCATGCGCCACGGGGTGGCCTATGTGCCAGCCGCCCGGCTGGAAGAAGGGCTGGTGCCCACCCTGACGCTGATGGAGCACGTCATCCTGGCCGACGAACAGCGCGGCCTGATCATCGACCGTCAGGCCGCATTGGAAAAAACCCGCGAGCGCATCGCCACCTTCAACATTCGCGGCCGCCCCAACCTGCCGGTGGAATCCCTTTCCGGCGGCAACCAGCAGCGCGCCCTGCTGGCCTTGCTGCGCCCCGGCCTGCGGCTCATCTTGATGGAACACCCCACCCGTGGGCTTGATATGGAATCGGCCATCTGGGTGTGGGAAACCCTCAAGAACCGCTGCCGGGAAGAGCGCACGGCCATCTTCTTCATGTCCTCAGACCTGGAGGAAATTTTGCACTACAGCGACCGCATTTTAGTTTTCTTTAGCGGCCAGGTTTCCGAACCCATCCCAGCCGAGGAAACCGACATCGAACAATTGGGGCAGCTCATCGGCGGGCGCGGTTTCACCCCCATCGAGGAGGCGCAGCCATGACCAACCGCCGCATCAACCTCGTCTTCATGCTGCTGGCAGTGCTGGTGGCGCTGCTGTTCACCTCGTTCGTGCTGGTGATCGCCGGTGCGTCCCCTGTGGCCGCTTACTGGTACATCCTCAAAGGCTCCTTAGGCTCGTGGACCAACATCGCCAACGTCATGGTCGCGTGGGTGCCGCTCTTGCTGGCCACCTCGGGGCTGCTGGTGACTTTCGCAGCCGGGCTGTGGAACATCGGCATTGAAGGGCAAATCGTGCTGGGCGGCATCTTCACCACGTGGGTGCTGCGGCTGCTGCAACACAGCACAATGAACCCGGCGCTCATCCTCATCCTCGCGATCGCTGCCGGGGCCCTTGGTGGCGCGCTGTGGTCGGTGCTCGCAGGCGTGCTCAAAGTGTACGGCGGGGTGAACGAAATCTTCGGCGGCCTGGGCCTGGATTTCGTGGCCGTCGCCCTCACCCTGTGGCTGATCTTCGGCCCGTGGAAGCGCCCCGGCATCGGTTCGATGAGCGGCACCGAACCCTTCCCCGAAAAACTGTGGCTGCCCACCGTGGCCGGCAGCCGCCTCAGCCTGTGGGCCTTGCTGATTGGGCTGGTGGGGGCTGCGGTGGTCTATTTCCTGCTTTCGGGAACCTATTTCGGCCTGAAACTCAAGGCCGTGGGCAAAAACCCGCGGGCCGCCCACCTGCTGGGCATTCCCACCACCCGCTACCTGATGAGCGCTTTCCTGCTCTCGGGGCTGTTTGCCGGGCTGGCCGGCGCGGTGCAGGTCACCGCGGTGTACCACCGCCTCATCCCGGCCATTTCCAGTGGCTACGGCTGGCTGGGGTTGATGGTCTCCATGCTCATCAACTTCCAACCCGCCTGGGTCGCCCCGGTGACGCTGTTTTTCGCCATTCTCAACATTGGCAGCATCCAACTCCCCATCGTGCTCAAACTGGACTCATCGCTGTCGGGTGTCTTACAGGGAGCCCTGGTGCTTTCCTTCTTGCTGATGGCAGGCGTCCGGCAACGCTGGCAGGAAAAGCAGGGGCAGGAGGTGGTCCGTGAGTAGCCATGACATCCTCATCGGCCTGGCAGGCGTGCTCTTTGCCGCCGCCCCCGTCGTCTTCGCCACCATCGGCGAAACGCTGACGGAACGCTCAGGCATCATCAACCTCTCGGTCAACGGCACCATCCTGCTCGCAGCCATGGCTTCCTTCGCGGTGAGTGTTTCCACCCACAGCCTGTGGCTGGGCTTCCTGACGGGCATGGCCATCGGGGCGCTGGTGGCGCTGACCGTGGCGTTTTCCAGCATTGCGCTGAAGCAATCGCAGGTGGCCGTGGGCTTCGTACTCACCCTGATGACCCGCGACCTCTCTTACTTCCTCGGCAACCCCTACATGGGGCTGCAGGGGCCGCGGGTGCAAAGCTGGCCAATACCGGTGCTCAGCCAGATTCCCGTCATCGGGCCGCTGTTCTTCCAGCAAGACCCCCTGACCTACCTTAGTTTCATCCTCATCGGCGTGGCGTGGTGGTGGGTGTTCCGCACGCGGCCAGGGCTGACGCTACAAGCCGTGGGCGAGCGCCCGGAAGCCGCCTATGCGCGTGGTGCGCCGGTCAACAAACTGCGTTACCTTTACGCCGCTGTGGGTGGGGCGCTGGTCGGGCTGGCCGGGCCAACCTATTCCCTCAGCGTGAAAGCAGGCTGGAAAGGCACCATCTCGGGCCTCGACGGCATCGGATGGATCGCCCTCGCCCTCACCATCTTCGGCGGCTGGGACCCCGTGCGGGGGGCTGTAGGCGCTTATTTCTTCGCCCTGCTGCAATGGTTGGGGCTGGTGCTGCAACCCTACCTGCCCAACGTGCCTTCCCAGGTGTTGCAGGTCGCCCCCTTCCCCTTGATGATTCTCACCCTGATGCTGGTCAACATCGGGAACGCCGAATGGGTCGACCGCACCTTAGCCGGCCTGCCACCCGACGCCCGCAAATGGGTGCGGCGCATTCTGCGCTGGATGCAGGTCGTGCCGCCCGCCTCGCTGGGCGTGCCCTTCGAAGAAGAATAACCCTGCCCTCCTTTCGCAAACCGCCGAGCCCTCTCGGCGGTTTTGCTTTTTCGCCTGCTCAACGGTAAAATACTTCCAACCCATCGCGAGGATTGCCCATGACATGCCAGACCTCCCACACCCGACGCCCCCCTCTCCACATCGGCTTCGTCTCCACCCGCATCGCGGGCACCGACGGCGTTTCGCTGGAAATCGGCAAATGGGCTGACGTTCTTACCCAGATGGGGCACGAATGCTTCTACTTCAGCGGCGAAAGCGACCGCCCCGCCGAGCGCAGCATGGTGGTCGAAGAAGCCTTCTTCCAACACCCTGACATCCTGCCGCTTACCCAGGCACTTTTCGACACTTACACCCGCTCTGACGAAACCACCGAGAAAATCCACCGCCTGCGCCGCCACCTGAAAACCCACCTGCGTAAATTCATCCAGCGCTTCGACATCGACGTCATCATCGCCGAAAACGCCCTTTCCCTGCCGGTCAACATCCCCCTGGGGCTGGCGCTGACCGAACTCATCGCCGAGCAAGACCTGTGCACCATTGGACATCACCACGACTTCTGGTGGGAGCGCACCCGCTACCTGCGCTCGGCAGCCGACGACTTCCTGCGGGCGGCCTTCCCGCCGGCGCTGCACCAGGTCACCCATGTGACCATCAACACTTACGCCAGCCGGGAACTGGCCTGGCGCACCGGCTTGAGCTCGGCTGTTGTGCCGAATGTGATGGACTTTGAAGAGCCCCCGCCGCCGCCCGATGAAATCACCGCTCAGGTGCGCACCGCGCTTGGCATTCCTCCAGAAGCCTACTTCATCTTACAGCCGACCCGCATCGTGCCGCGCAAACGCATCGAGCACGCCATCGAACTGGTGCGCCGCTTAGGGGAACCCGCCGTGCTGGTCATCACCCACGCCAGCGGCGACGAAGGCGACGAATATCAGCACTACCTCGCCGAAACCGCTCGCCTGCTCGGCGTCGACCTGCGCTTCGGGGAGCACCGTTTCAACCATCAGCGCGGCACCGCCCCTGACGGCTCCACCCTCTTCTCACTGCGAGACGCCTACCAATCCGCCGACCTGGTGACCTACCCTTCCGCCGTCGAGGGGTTTGGCAACGCCTTCCTGGAAACCGTGTATTACCGCCGCCCGCTGGTGATGAGCGCCTACGGCATCTTCCGCCTCGACATTCAGCCCAAAGGCTTCGACGTCGTGGCCTTCGAAGAATTCATCAACGACGCCACGGTGGCCGCAGCCCGCGACCTGCTGCACAACCCCCAGCGCGTTGCCGAAATGACCGAGCGCAATTACACCATCGCCCGACGCTACTTTGGCTTCCACACCCTGGAACGCAACCTCGCCCACCTGCTGCGCCACCGCTTCGGCGACTGACCACCCCCGACTACCCGACTACCGCGACTACCCCTCCCGCGACTACCATGATCCACATCCTTCACTACGCCGGGCCGCCGACCATCGG
>CAYYRG010000023.1:0-1814 GCA_964474015.1 uncultured Anaerolineaceae bacterium
TGCAAGCCCCACCATCGCCGACGCACTCGCGGCATACCTCGATAGTGTAGCGTTAGCACGTAGCGCCAACACGGCGCGCACTTATCGGAACGCCGTGCGTGCCTTCCGCCAAATGCTGGAAGACCGCGGCCTGCCCCCCGCTGAAACCCCCGTGACCGCGCTGCCCGAAGATTCGGTGGCGTGGTTCGCTGCTGACCTCAAAGGCATGGCACCGGCGACCGAGCGGCTTTATTTGACGGCAATCGCAGGGTTTTTCGCATATCTTGCTGCCGAGAATCTGGCTGCTGTCAACTTGCCCAGGGTGCGTTTGTTGATCCGTCAGCGCGGGCGGCGTACTGGTATCCGGTTGCCTCAGTTCCCGCGCGAGGCTATTGAGGCTGTCATTGGCTATGCGAAGTCCCTCGCTGACCGCGCCGCGCAGGTAGAGGACCCTGCCGCGCGCCTGCGCGACCTGCGTGATCGCGCTTTCCTGCTCACCCTGGCCGACACCGGGCTGCGGGTGCACGAAGCCTGCGCGCTGCGGCGCGGCGACATCGATTGGCACGAAGGGCGTGCCGTCATCATTGGCAAAGGCGACAAACAGGCCGTGGTGCGGTTTTCCCGGCGGGCGTTGCGAGCATTGCAAGATTACCTCCAGGCCCGCAGCACCCTGGATGGCGCTTCCGGTCGCCCTTTGCGCTCTTTGCCCCTCTTTGCCCGCCACGATCGGGGCGCAGGGAAAAAGGTGCTACCGATCAGTACCGCGACGGGGCGTAACATCGTGACCCGACGGGTGCAGGAAGCCCTGGGCCCCGAAGCAGCAGGCACGATCACCCCGCATTCCTTTCGACATTACTTCGTTACGGCGGTGCTCATTGGTAGCGGCGGCAACCTCAAACTGGCGCAGGAACTTGCCCGTCACAGCAACATCGCCGTAACCCAGCGCTATGCGCACCTTTCCGATGACGAACTCGACCGGGGTTATTACCGCATTTTCGAGGAAGGCCGGGATGAAACAGGCTGACCCCCCACCCTTGGGAGTTTTCTGGGAATGCCTCACATGCGGCTTTCGCTATGTGGAAGCCCCTTTCCGCGAACCCCCGCGCGGCAGCCATTGCCCGCGCTGTGGTGGAAATGCCCACATCGCCGCAAAGGTGCCTGTGCCTTTGCAGGAACACAAAACCTCCCCTCCCCCACCGCCGGGGCCACGCCTGGCCGTGTTGCTCGATAACGTTCGCTCGGCTTACAACGTCGGCGCGGCCTTTCGCACAGCAGATGGCGCGGGAGTAGAGCGCCTTTACCTGACAGGCATCACCCCTACCCCGCCCCATCGCGGCATTGCCAAGACTGCACTGGGCGCCGACCAACGGGTGGTGTGGCACACCCACCCCAACAGCGTCCACCTGAGCGCGAGGCTCCAGGCTGAGGGTTGGGCCCTTTGGGCCCTGGAAACGGCCCCAAAAGCCGTTTCACTTCCCGATTTATTACAAGGAGCATTGCCAGCACGTGTGGTCGTGGCTGTGGGCAACGAGGTGGCTGGACTCGACCCTGAGTTGCTGGCGCGAGCGGATGCTGTGATCGCGTTGCCAATGTGGGGCGTCAAACGGTCTTTGAACGTCATTTCGGCGCTGGCCGTGGTCTTGTATGGGGTAAGATTGTTCGGGGAGCGCGGGGTTACGCGAGGGGGTTTTTGAAGAAAAGCGCGAGCCGATGCAAGTCGATGTAATGGCTATACGAAACGCCCGCTTCTTTGCAAGCCTTGTTACGGCATTACGGCGTGGGCGTCGAAGTCGTCGGCGCAGGCGTAGGGGATGAGGTCGCGGTCGTCGTGGGCG
>CAYYRG010000023.1:1914-14009 GCA_964474015.1 uncultured Anaerolineaceae bacterium
CGGGGTGGCCGTCGGGGATGCGTCCGGCGTCGGCGTGCCTGTCGGCAAAGGCGTGGGGGTCGGCGTCGGCGTGGGGGTTACCGTCGGGCTTCCGGCTGGCGTGGGCGTCGGCGTTGGCGTGGGCGTGGGCAAGGCGGGCTTCCACACCCAGCGGGCCAGGTTGTTTTCCGGCCACAAATCAGCCACCTGCGACGTCCCTCGCGCCACGACCTCGACCTCCTGGCCCGCGGCCTTCTCCTCTACCACCACCAGCGTCACCGTCACCGACTCGCCCGGCTGCAAGCCTTCCCAGCGACAGACAATCGCCGGGGGGCGCTGGCCTGCCGCGTCCTCTTCCCACTGGCACTGCGGCGCGGCCTGCTCCCCTTCCGCCCTGCCCTCCACAAACCGCAGTGCGGAGGGAAGCGCCACCCGCGCCACAACCTGAGAGGCCAGGGAAGGCCCCCGATTGCTCACCGAAAGCACCAGTTTTGCCCCCTTCCCCGGCAACAGGTTCCCTTTCGGGGCCGCTGCCAAAGCCACAGCCAGGTCGGCCTGGCGTTCACACGGCAGCGAAAAGGTCAGGTGGTTGTTCTCAGGGTGAGGGTCGCGCTGCAAGGCCGCGACGGTTGCCTCACCGACAAGTTCACCGCTCAACGTCGCCTCAGGCAACAGCGTCAGAGCCAAGGCCCGGTGCTCCCCTACGGGCAAGTCGCCCAAGAGGCAGACCAATTGCGCCCCCTCGCGAGTGCATTTCACCCCCACAGGCATCTGGCTGACCGTCACGCCCCGCGGAAGCGCCACCGTCAGGCGCACCTCCCAGGCATCCTGAGGGCCGTGATTAGACACCTCCAGGACGTGCGTGAACGGCTTCCCGGCCACCACGGGCTCTTCGGAACCGTGCTGCCGCACTTCCAGATCCACCCGCGCCCGCCCGATCAACTGCTGTCGCGCTTCCGGGGAAGGCATGAAGCCGTCGGCAGTTGCGGGAATGCCATCGACGCTGTGGGGGTGGCATGTCAGGCAATTTTGGCCGGTAAAATCGAAATGCCCCAAATGGTCAGCCCCGCCAGGATGCCTGAGCGTTCCCACGGCCTGATGGCAGACCACACACAAACGACTGCTCGGGGGGCTTTCACCGTCATCGAAAGAGTACTTTCCCGTGGCACCCCGAAAAATCACCGGTCCCAAACGTTCACGCTGGGCCCGCGAGAAATGCGGCAAGACCACATCGGTGCGAATATCCTGCGCGTTGGGGGAACCGTGGGGATCATGGCAAGCCGTACAGCCAATGCGGAAAACAGGTCGGTCATGGGCCGCGTGGCCGCCATCGTCAGCGAGGGGGGCCATATTGCCATGCGCCGAAACCACCGCCGTTTGCGCCGCCCCCGTGCCGTTATGGCAGGTAAAGCAAAACTGCTCATCGCCGGTCATCGGCATGAGGGCAGGGTTCCAGCCGCCCCCGCCGCCACCGCCGGTAATCAAGAGGTCGGCGCGGCGGGCAGTATGACTGCGATGACAGGAAGCGCACGCGTCGGTCGTGGGAGGATACGGCCCCCGATGCGGGCCCTGAAGCAAGGTCGTCGCCCAGCCCGTCAGGGCAGGCCCCATCAGCAGGAAGCCGCAGGCCAGCAGGAACATCGCCCACAATCCCCGCTTTCCTCGGCGGCGCCATACTCTCGGCCATGTGGTGAGGGGACGTCGGGGCCCCATAGAGGCACTTCCTTCTACTTGTCGTGGCACAGTTCGCAGGTGCCGCGATTGTCAACCCGCAAGAGTGCGCTGCGAGCATCGCCCGCCGGGGCGGCGCTGCCGTCAGGCCAGGGAACTTCCGCAGCCAGCCCGCCCATGTGCGCCGGTGAACCGTGCGCCACATGGCATGTCAGGCAAGAAAGCGGCTCATGCCGATATTCCGGGTTGCCGGTCGCCGGGGGGCCGCCGTGCATGTTGTGGCAACCACAGCCAGAGCCCACCGAAATGTGCCGGTACGCATAGATGCCATCGCCGCTGCTGGTATGCCCACTGCCGGCAGTGGCCAGATAGCGGTCGTGGCAACTGGCACACCACGACGCCATCGCGTGGTAAAGGTTGCTGTCATAACCCTGGCCAAAATACTTTCCGTCTGCTGCGTCGATGGTGTATTGCTTCGGGTCCTCGTCGCTCAGCACCACCGTGCCGCCACCCGATTCCAGAGGCGTAGGCCGCAACAGGCGATAGGTAGGGCTGTTGCCACCGCCCGCTCCGCCGTGGGGGTCATGGCAAGAAATGCAGGCAAGGGTAATCGTGGCGCCCGCGCCGGAACCAATCTCGCCGCTGCCCCAGGCAATGCCATTGCTGCCATCCATCAAATGCGCTGAGGTCACCGCCTGGGGCGTGGTCACCCCTGCCCAGGCGGTATCCATACGGGCATACTGAAACCCGCCGCCCTTCAACCCGCGGTTGACCACGCCTTCCGCCGCGCCCGTGGCCGTGCGTTGCAGATAGACGCCGTCCATCACGTCGGTATCAGCACCTGTGCCCGCGGTGCCGTGGCAGGTCAAACACAAAGCCGTGCTCGAACTGGCCACCAGCAAGTTGCTTCCCTGGGCAGTATGGGCCCGATGGCAACCCGCGCAGGCATCGGTGGTGGCCGTATAGCCACCGTGGGGGCCATTATCAGCCCACGCCGATTGCCACATACCGAAACTCACCCCTGCCCAAAGCAACAACGTGAGGGCCCACCGCCATCCCTGTCGCATCATCTCACCCCTTCCAAGAGGTGGCTTCCCCCACGGCCTTGGGCAATGGGGGAAGCCACGCAGGCTTTGCATCGGCTTCATGCCTCTACTTCTGGTGACACACCTCGCACACGCCGCGGTTATCCAGGCGCAGCAAGGCGCTATCACTGGTATTGGCAGCCGTGGCCAGGGTGCTCATCGTGGCCGAGGTGCCGTGCGAAAGGTGGCATGTCTGGCAAGCCACGGTATCTGTGCCAGCAAGCGGCAGGGTGTAGCCGCCGTAGCCCGTGGTTTCGGGGTTGACATTGCCGCCGTAGTTGTAAGCCATGTCAATGCGGTGGGCGTAAGTGGAAACATCGCCGCCGTAGTCAGTGTTGCCACTGCCATCGTCGGCGTTGTTGGTGCCGCTGTTGGCGCGAGTGACATGATACGCGCCGTGGCAGGCCACACACACATTGCTGACATTGGCAGGCCACTGTTCGGTGTCGTAGTCTTTGGCGCTCTCATCCACTTGCGAAACGCTCACCGCATGACCTGCGATGTTCGCCTTGATGATGCGGTAGTTCGGCGAACCATGGGGGTCATGGCAAGAGGCACACGACAAATCTTCAGGAAGGTTTGCCGTGCTGCCGCGGGCCACACCATAGCCCCAGGCTGCCGTGATACCGCCGTTGACATTGTGGGATGAGGTCACAGAGGCCGATTTGTAGTTCACAAACCCACCACCCAACAACGGGCTATTGTCGGTCGTGTTGGCCTCGCCTTCGGTGCTGGTGCTGCGCGTTGAGAGGAAATACCCATCTTCGACGTTGGTGTCAGCACCCGTACCCGACGTGCCGTGGCACGACATGCACAAACCGTAGGTGGTGCTCGAGGTCAACAAATTCGCCCCTTGTGCCGTGTGCGCCCGGTGGCAACCCGCGCACGCATCGGTGGTGGGCGTGTAACCACCATGCGGGCCGCCGTCGGCCAAAGCCGTTCCGGTCAAGAAGAACACCAGCCCCACAACCACAAAAGGCACGAGCCATTTCCATCGTAATTTCATTGCTTGCTCCTTTCCAACACTTGTCAGGAGACGAGAACAAAAGGGCATATCCAACTTCCTTCGTCAGGGCGGTCTTCCTACACGCATGTGCACCTCCTCCGAGAAAAAATCATAGGCTGGCGAGGGCACCTTCCCCTCGCTCAATACGACCAAACCTGAACCCGATTGTTGGCGCGATCGGCAATGTACAACCTGCCATGAGCATCGATGACGATATCGTTGGGGTAATTGAACTGGCCTTCCAACGTGCCCATCGCGCCAAAGGCAAAGAGGAATGCAGGCTGATCTTTCGCAAAGTCATACACCCGCACGACCTGCCCCACGGCATCGACGACGTGCAATCGCTGGCGGTCGTCGAACGCCATGCCACGGGGCAGGTTGAGCCCCCCTTCCCCGCCGCCGCTTCCCAGCAACGAGAGCAACTGGCCATCGGCGCTCCACACCGAAAGGCGGCCATTGTTCCCATCCGAGACGACGAACCGCCCCTGAGCATCGACCAGGGCCTTGTTGGGGAACTGAAACTGGTTGTCGGCTTCCCCAAAACTGCCAAACTGGAAGATCTCGGGGGCAAAATCGGTCCAATCGGCACGGGCAATGGTTTCCATGGGGAAGACCAACACCCGGTGGTGGCCGCGAGCCACATCGGTAACGATCATCCGACCGGCCGGGTCGAAGGCCACCCCCAACGGCGCCCATACCGCCCGGTCAGGCCGCGGCAACGTTTGCTCTTCCCCTTCCTCGTCGTGATAGTAGACTTCTTCTTCGAAGATGTTGTAGGCAAAGGTGCCGCGGGCAGGGGGGCTGCCGGTGTGCTTGGCAATGTATTCGCTCAGGGTGAGTCCTGGCGTCAGGATGGTATCCAGATAGTGCCCCTCGCGGTCGTACACGAAAATGGCGTGCTGAAGGCGGTCGGTGACAAACACCCGCCCCTGCACGTCGGTAGCAATGTAAACCGGTGAACGCTGCGCGGGGGTGGTACGCGGCGGGGAAAAACTCCCCAACAGGTTTCCCTGAGTGTCGAACATTTTCACCAGGCGGTCGCCGCCGCTTTCGGTGACATAGAGGCGATCGCCCATCGGCGAAAGCGCCACCCCCAAAGGGCCATCGACGTCATAAATTGCGAAGAGGTAATGGGGCGGATAATTGACCTCGACGGCCACCGGCAGCAATTCTGGCAGGGGCTGGGGGCGGTGCAGATAGCGCACGAACAAACCACCCACCCCACACAATGCCAACAGCACCAGGGCCAGCGCCGCCAACAGCCGCTTCCGCCGACGCTCTTCTTCAACAGCATCATCTTCCAGGGCGTCGGTTGCGGCGGCGGTTTCCGGCATGGCTGGAGGGGCATCTCCCTCGGCGGCGGCAGATTGCGGGGCCGGCGCGGCTTCCAACGGCGCACTGCTTTCCTCCAGCGGGAAGCCCTTGACGGGGCTCTCCTCCGCGGCCTGGGGGTCAGCGTGGATGGTTTCTTCGGGACGTTCGGCAGGGGGCTCCTGCGGAGATGCGGTCATGGTTTCGCCTCCTGAGATTGCAGGTCATTCAGGGCGGCCTGCACCCGCCCATAGGCTTGCTGCACAGCCAGGTCGTGGGGGCTCAATTGCCGGGCACGGCGCAAGGCTTCCTGCGCCGCCTGCAGATCGCCCAACTGCTCATCGGCCAACCCCAGCCCCAGCCAGACCACGGCTTCCTGCGGCAGGCGCTGCACTGCGGCTTCCAACCGCTCGCGCGCCGCAGCATGGTTGCCTTCCCCAAAGGCCACCATGCCCTCGGCATATAGCAGCCAATCCGGCTGATCGAGGTCGCGGTAACAATCAGCCATGCCACGATAGGCTTCGGTAAAACGCGGCACCAGCCGCACCGCCTTGCGGAAGGCTTCGAGGGCATCGCTGGGCTGCCCCACCCGCCGATATGCCAGCCCTAACTGATACAACGCATCGGCATCGGTGGGCGAAATGCGCAATGCAGCCTGCAACGGCTCGATGGCCTTTTCGCTTTGGCCCAAGGCGACATAGCCGGCACCGACATAGTAGTAAGCCATTTCCAGTTGCAGGTCGGCGTTGGCTTCCGGTCGGTCTTTGCGCAGCGCAATAAAGCGTTCCAGCGGCTCCAACGCCGCTTCTTGCTGGCCGAGCTGAATGCGCGCCATGCCAGCCAACAACAAGGCCGCCTCGTTTTTGGGAAAAGCGCGCACGATTTCATCGGCCTCTTCCCGCGCCCGGTCGTACCGGCGGTGTTCGTAATACAGCGTCGCCAGTTGCAGCCGCAGGTCGGGGTCGGAGGGGTTTTCCCGCACCGCCTGCTCGGCCTGCTGAATGGCCTGTTCGACCGGGGAAGCCTTGCCGCGCGGGCGGAAGCGGTCCCAGTAGTAATAGCCGCCAAAAGCCAGGCTCACAGCCACCAGTAGCACGCCAGCAGCCAGCAAGCCGCGCGTCAACCACGAGGTGGTGAGCCATTGCGGCCAGGAAATTTGCTGCCAAAACCTCATCAGAGAGCCTCCCAGAAACGCTGCGCCTGCCTCAGGCAGGGGGTGCAGCCTGTGTCTGCACCTCGGGGGTCGCCGCTGCCGGCGCCGGCGGGCCTGGCTTACGCCCCCCGGCTTTGCCGGATTCCAGCGCGGCCAGTTCTTCGCGGATTTTCGCCACCATTTCACGCGCGGCCAAAATGCGCCGATATTCGAGGGGGTGTTCCTCCAACATTTCCTCTTCGCTCATGTAGCCGGTAAAAATGCTCCAGTTGTGCACCTTGAGATGGACGTGATAAACATGCCACGTCAAAATAGCCAGCGTGGCGAGAATCGCCTCCCAGGCGTGAAGCGCCCGCGAAACCGGAATGGCGCCCCCGGGCAAGGCTTTTGTCGCCGCGATGGGGAACCACAT
This sequence comes from uncultured Anaerolineaceae bacterium, assembly GCA_964474015.1. Lineage (GTDB taxonomy): Bacteria > Chloroflexota > Anaerolineae > Anaerolineales > DRMV01 > DRMV01. Next base: position 8,532 of record CAYYRG010000023.1, read on the forward strand.
GATCAGCCCGGTGATCACCATCACGGTCTGCCCCCAAAGCAGGGCCCAATATTCCATCTTTTCTTCGATGGCAAAGCGTTCCTGCAGTGGGGGGGTGGTGGCGAGGCCAAGGTTGTATTTCACCATTTGAAACAGGTTGAGGAAATCCTGCAATTGCGGCCACATCGCGCCGCGTTGGCGCTTGACGAACCAGAGTTCCGCAATGCGCCAGACGTGGTAAAGCGAAACGGCAATGAGCAACACCGCTGCCACGTGGTGCACCGTCCGCAACGCCTCCACGCCGCCCAATGCGTTGATCGTCAACGCGACCCACAGATAGCGGCTGAAATGCTGCAACAGGCCCGTCACGGCCAGGGTGGCAAACGTCGCCATCAAAACGAAATGCTGATAACGCTCGGCCTTGCCAAAGCGCAGGAAGACCCGGCTGCCGTCAGGCAGTTCTTGTATGCGGGCGGCCAGGGCCTCAGCCTCACGCAGGCGCTGCAGCAACAGGCGCCGCTTGATGGCAATCCGGTCTACCTCTTCGGCCTCAGGCCGGGGTGCCTGGCGCGTCCGCCGCCTGGGCGGGCGCGGGCGGTTACGCTGGGTGATGGTCATCGTCTGCTCCCAATTCAGCCTCGATTTCTTTTTCGGCCTCGGCAACGGCCTCGCGCCAGCGGCGGTGCTTCTCGCGCCAGCGCTTGCGCGCATCCAAAGCAATGAACACCAGAAAGCCGCCAATCACACCCGGCACCAGGCCATACCCGTAAACCATGTTGATGGCCGCCACCACGGGGGCTGTATCCCAGGTGGGCGGGCGATGTCCCATCCAGGCCTGCGGGAAGCGGGCATTGGCGCCCTTGTGGCACCGCTGGCAGGTGCGTTGCAGGTTTTCCGCCGTGACCATAGCGCGGGGGTCGTCGGCGGCCTGAATGTTGTGGGTGCCGTGGCAGTCGAAGCACGTGGCTTCAGGGCTGTTCTGGCCTGTGCCTGCCAGCCGTGCCAGGTTGACCGAGCGGCCATGAAAGTCGTCCAGATAAGTGCGGTACACCGCGGTCGAGACGCCATACTTTGCCATGCGTTCGGGGTCTTGATGACAGCCGCCGCAAATGGCAATCGTATCGTTGTGGAAGGTTGCCGAGCGGGGCCCGCGCACACTGTGCACCCCATGACAATCCACACAGGTGGGCACATCGGCATTGGTGGGATCTTTGGCCAGAGCCGCGCCATGCACACTGGAGCGGTAAGTGGTGTACACCGCCCGATGGCATTGGCCGCAAATTTCGGTCACCTTTTCCCGCGGCTGGCCAGGGGTAGCAATGGCATGACTTCCGTGGCAGTCTGCACACACCGGCGCGTGGCGGTTGCCGCTTTCCATCGCCCGGACATGCATACTGTCCGCGGCTTCCGTATAAGCCCGCTCGTGGCAGGTATGACAGGCCTGATTGATTTCCAGGGTCATGGCACGGTGGTCAGCAAAAGGCAAGTCAACCGTCAGCGCGAGGTCACGCGTCACCTTCCCCACCGTGCCGTCGGTAACCAGGTGACAGGTTGTGCAATCGATTTGCGGGTTGCTGGGCTGGTGGGGGTAGCTCTTGGTCTTGGGGTGACACGCGATGCACTCCAGCCCTGCGGGGCCATGCACCGAATTGCCGAAAGCGCCCTCATCCACATAAAGGCTGATGATCTCGCCATTTTGAAAGCGGCCTTGAAAGCGGTGATTCGTGTGGCACATGCGGCAATTGGCATTGGGGGAAGCCGCTTCCGTCGGCGCAGGCACAGGCGGCGCAGGCACAGGGGTGGCTTCCGGCACAACGGCACCGTTGCCCCCGCCCGCCGCCGCCACTTTCCAGGGCACAAGGAAGGCCCCCAACAGCAACACCACAACGCCAAAGCGCCTTCCCAAACGCACTACACGAGGGCAAAAAGCAGTGAAGAGCAGCAATGGATTCATTTTCTTTCCCGGCTCCAGGGGTTCACTCTGCGACGGTAGGCTTCGAGGATGGCACGACTCGCCTGCGGGCAGAGATAGAGCGTGCCGCCCGCACCGAGCACCCGGATGGCTTCCTGCAGTTCCTGGCCTTCGGCCTGGCAAACACACCCGTTCAGCCCCAGAGGTGCCAGGTGCAGGAAGTAATCACCCACGCGGGCGGGCGTGCAGCCGACGGCGAGGATGCGCAGCGCGGGTGCAATCTCTTGTAGCCGTCGGAACATGCGCTCATCCGGGCAGCCACAGGTAGGCACATGCAAGATGAGCACATCAGGAAGGTGCCCGGCCACGCAGTGGACAATGGCTTCGGGGTCAGGGGTTCCCAAGACCTGCACGTCGGCGCACACCGAAACCTGCCGTGCGATTTCGGCGCCGATCACCTCCGCGCCACAAGCCACCAACACCCTGACCACCGCTACTCGCTTTATAAGTGAAAAAGAGCACAATTCCTTTGCACATGATAGCACCATCCCCCCGCTGTTCCTATAAGGGAAAGCCCTTATGCCCGCTGGGCTGGCAACCTTACAGTGGGCGGCAAGCGCGCTCCTGCGCTTTCTCGCCGCTTTCACGCGTCGGAAGGCTGCTCTCTTTCCTCACGCTGTAGTGCCGCTGTGTTTACTTTGGATTGTCCTTGCCTTGCCCCCATTGGCACGCTGCTATGGTGTGAGAAACCGCACAGCCCCCTTGTTTACGGCTCCCACGGGTCCACCAGCCTGCGCCGGACGGCGTAGCGCACAATCTCGGCCACGCTGTGGAGGTTCAACTTGCTCATCATGCGCGTACGGTGCACGTCGACTGTTTTGGGGCTGATGTAGAGAATCTCGGCGATTTCCTTGTTCGTATGCCCCTGCGCGATCAAGACCAAAATCTCACGCTCGCGCGGCGTAAGGCTTTCATGGGGATCACCCGCACCCTCCCCTGCCATGAAGGCTTCAAGCACCAACCTGGCAATTGGTGGGTAGAGGTAAGAATTGCCCTCGGAGACCGCCCGCACGGCTTTGACGAAATCGGTATCGGCAGCCTGTTTGAGCACATACCCCGCCGCGCCGGCTTCCAGCAACGGCAAGACGAATTCCTTGTTGCCATAGTGGGTCAACATCAACACCCGGGCGCGGGGGTTTTCCTCCAGAATATAGCGCAAGGCCGTCAAACCGCTCATGCCCGGCATCATCACGTCCATCACGATGACATCTGGCGCCAGTTCGCGGGCCTTACGGATGGCCTCTTCGCCATTGGCCGCCTCGCCAATCACGATAATATCATCATACGTGGCCAGCAATGCCTTAAGCCCGGCGCGCAAGATGGCATGGTCGTCGACCAGCAACACCGTGATGGCATGGGGGCCAACATGAGGCTTTGGGGCAGGCTCATCCACCATCGGGCATCGTCCTCGCGGGGGTGTAGGGCACGTCCAGCACGAGGCGTGTGCCTTTGCCCGGTGCGGAGATAACCTGAAGGCGGCCACCGAGCAGGCCGACGCGCTCGCGCATCCCAATAAGGCCGAAATGGGCTTTGGCTGCCGATGCCGCGGCTTCTACTTCAAAACCGCGGCCATCGTCGCTGACTTCGACGTGCAAGCGTTGGGCTTCCCACACAAAGTGCAAAGCCACGTGCCGCGCCTGGGCATGTTGGGCAATGTTGTTGATGGCCTCTTGCAAGACGCGATAAATGCTGGCCTGGACGGGAGGGTTGAGTTCGACCGACGTGCCCGTCACCTGCACCGCAACGGCGACGTCGGCTTCCTTCAGCCGATTTTCGGCATACCATTGCACGGCCGGCACGAGGCCATAGGTGTCGAGCAGCCCGGGGCGGAGGTCCATCACGATGCGATTGACGCCTTCCAGAGCGCGCGCGGCGTGGCGGCGCAGGTCTTCCAACTGGGCGAGGGCTTGCGGGTCGTCGAGGGTTCTTTTCAGCGTGCCCAACCGCACGATCAGATTGGCCAGTTCCTGGCTGGTTTCATCGTGCAGTTCCCGCGACACGCGCCGCCGCTCTTCCTCTTGAGCGGTAATCAATCGCCCCAACACCTGCTCACGCGCCCGACACATTTGCTCAAGGGTGCCGCTTTGGGCTTCCAGGCGGCTGGCAAGGCGCTGCCGCAGGCGCTGCTCCTGCGTAATCAACCCCTGCAGGCGCTCGCGCATGGTTTCCATGCTCTGCCCCAGGGCATACAGGTCGCCATTGCCCACGGGATGAATTGGCGTATCAAGGTCGCCTTCTGCCACCCGCCGCGCGGCCTGGGTCAGCACCCGCAACGGGCGAAAGACATCGCGCGTATGGAACCAGATCAACACGCCCGCCAGGAAGACAAACAGCACCACCAGCGTGATGCCACCCTCTATGGCTTTGCGGCGGGTCAGGTCCAGCACGGTGGCGCGCCGCACCAGGGCCAGCGCGTACCTGCCGGTTGGGGTGGTTTCCAGCGGCACGACCATCACGGCATAAGTCTGGCCTGCGAGACGCAAATCATAGGGCTGGAGCACTTCTCCCTGAGCGCCCGCGGCGACCCGGCGCGCCATGTCGAGCACCTGTGCGGGGAAGTGCGCCTCTCCAGGCACCACCCACGCCGTGCCGTCAGTAAGCAACACCGCACCTTGCCCTCCTCCAATGAGGCTGGTCAGCGCGGCGGGGTCGAGCTGGCGCGCAATCACCACCACCGCGTTGGGCGCACCGCTGGCGCCGACGTGCGGCGCAACGGCCACCAGCCACACCCGCTCGTGGAGCGTGGTGAGTTCAGCCAGGGCTTTGCCGTGGAACCCCTCCTGCACCAGGGGGAGCGTCCGAACCTCGTCTGCCGCCAGCAGCGGGTTTTCCGCAGCGGTATAAACCTTACCCGTGTCGGTGACCAGGTAGATGACGTCTTCCTCGTGAGCACGCTGGTGCAAAGCGAGCACATGGCGCAGGCGCGGGGTCTCCCCCAGGGCAAGCCACGCGAAAAGGTCGTCGTAATCGACCAGCAAAAGCGCCTCGTCGCGCAGGTAATAGTGCTCATGGACGAACCAGGAACGCAGCGCCACAGCCTGATGATAGAGTTCGGTATGCAAACACGTCTGCACCCCACTGGCAATGCGCTGACTGAGCCACCCCACCCCCACCGCCAGCAAAGCAATCATCCCCACCGTCAAGACCATCTGGTGGATGGGCGTACCCAGACGCCGCCATCGATTCACCACACCACGCTCCCGCGAAAATTAGGAAAAACACCCGCTAACGGCGCAGGCCGGCCCTCACGATCTCAACGCCGACGCCACCTCGCTCTCATTCTACAACATTCCCGCTAAAGTTGCAAGATATTTTATGTCAACAGACCCCCAAAGACAGGCACCACCTCACGCCCCCTCCCATGGGAAGCGCCTTTAAAATCAAACTTCCGGTGCATACCGGAAGTTTGATCGGGCTCAGCATACGCGCGGCAACCCATTGGCAAAGGCTTAGGCGTTACGCAGTTCCCCCGGTTCATGTCACCGCGAGGCGGGCTGAGCCTTCGACTACGGGCTGCGCCCTCCGCT
>CAYYRG010000024.1:0-13999 GCA_964474015.1 uncultured Anaerolineaceae bacterium
TGACCTCGTGGCCGAGTTCCTGAAACTGGCGCAATTTGCGCATCGGCACGGTGTGTCCGAGATGCAGGTCGGAGGTGCGGGGGTCGAAGCCGCAGTAAACGCGCAGCGGGCGGCCTTCCTTTTGGGCTTCGAGCAATCGTTCTTTGAGTTCTTTTCGCATAGCCATTGCAAGGGCCTCATCGCCGTAGGCCGTGCCTTGCATCAGCAGGTCAACCTGTTCATCGATGGGCATTTGGCGGAAATCGGTCATGGCAGCCTCCTGAAAGCATAAAAAAACGCACCCTGCGGGGTGCGTGGCGAACCACCCGCAGGGTTGGGGTTAAGAACGGGCGTAATAGGTTTCTTCGTCGGTGGTGCGTTGGGCGGTGAGCCCCGCTTGCCGCACGATGGTCGCTGCAAGGGCTTCCCCTTCCTGGAAGCCGAACAGGTTTTGGGGTTTGCCTTCGTGAATCTCCACTTGCATCAGCGTGCGGAAGGCGAAGTGCTGGCCGTCTTCCCCTTGCACTTGCACTCGCTGCCCCCAGCGGTCGCTCACGATGCGCACGCTTTGCACTTGCGGCCATGTGAGCGTGACGTGCCGTAAGCCGTTGTGGAATTCCAGCCCCTCGGCGCGCAGGGTAAGCACGGTGCGGCTATCGACCCAGTTACCGAAGGAACTGAGGAGCGCCGAGCCCACAAAGAAGCCCAACATGATCCACAGGAACCACGGCACGGTGCCCAATCGCCAGGCGGTGATTGCCGTGACCACCAACATGGTCGCGCTCAGTCCCCACGCGTAGGCTTCCCCACGGCGGGACCCTTGCAGGGGGCGAAAGGTGCCAGTCAGGGCAGAAATTTTGGCCATGCCCAAATTATAGCATAAACGGCTTTATTCCCCCTCGCGCATGCGCTTTTCCTGGCGAAAGATTTCCACCCCATCCCAAAACAGCGTGATTGCCGTGATGCCCAGCACGGCTGAGAGCAGGTCGTTGGCGCTGGCCAGCGCGGCGGCTAAGACGACGGCGCTGAGGGCAAAGAAAGGGATGGCCGGGCGGGTACCCCAGCGGGCGTGGAAGCGCCGTACCATCACATGCCCCAGCCCAATGGTGGCAAAAGTGACGAAGGCCAACACGACGCCGGCCCATTGCAGGTTCATAAATGCACCTTCCGACGAGGGTTGGCGGGAAACAACCCCTGCTCGACGCGCCTGGCCTGGTCGGGGAGTTCGGTGCTGCCCCAGATGACCGAGCCGGCGAAGATGCCCAGTAGCGCCGAAGCCCAGAAAGAGGGCGCGAAAAGGGAAGCCACTGCCAGCAGCACGCCTACGGCCAGCACCACCGGCCAGATTTGCGCGCCAAGGTGGTATTCCAGTTTGATGACCCAAAAGAAGCCGAAGCCGATGGCAAACAGCATGAACAGCCCCAAGATCAGGCCGGTGAAGTTCACGGCAGCCTCCTGAGAAATAGACCGTGGTGGCGGCGCGGGGCCGCGCTTATTCAGCATAACGCCTGCCAGGGGCTTTTGCCAGTCAGTTTTTGGCAAGCTTGGGCTAAAGTGAGATTAAGAAGCCGGCCAGCCGTGTTCCCCCACGAGCGGCACGAAAGCGACGGCTTCGAGAATTTCTCGGTGCAGCCTTCCGTCGCGGCGTGTCCAGCGTTCCAGGTGTTGATACCCCCGGTCGCCCACCGGTGCGACCAGCCGCCCCCCTTCGGCCAGTTGCGTCAGCAGGGGGGCAGGCACTTCGGGTGCTGCCGCGGTGACGAGGATGGCGTCGTAAGGTGCGTATTCTGGCAATCCCAGCGTGCCGTCGCCGACGTGGACGTGCACGTTGTCCAGCCCCAGGGCTTCAAGCCGCGCCTGGGCTTGAGCAGCCAGTTGGGGCAGTCGTTCCACCGTGTGCACCTCGCGCGCCAGGTGCGCCAGCACGGCGGCCTGGTAGCCCGAACCAGTCCCGATTTCCAACACTTTTTCGTCGCCTTGCAGGTCGAGCAGCGCCGTCATGTAAGCCACGATGAAAGGCTGTGAGATGGTCTGGCCTTGTCCGATGGGTAGGGGGTGGTCGCCGTAGGCTTCCGCGCGGTAGGCTTCGGGCACGAACAGGTGCCGCGGCACCTGCTGCATGGCCGCCAGCACCCGCGGGTTGCGGATGCCGCGGGCAGCAATTTGCTCGGCAACCATTCTTTCGGCTTCGCGATGCCAATCGGCGGTCATGGGAGCGCCTCCAGCGATGGGCGTTATTCCTCATTGTCGGCGGCTTGCAAAGCGGCCAGGTGTGGGATGTCGGGCGGGGGGAAGGTCTGGTGGTGGCGGATGAGCGCCACGACTTTTGGGGCCGCCCCGGCCTCGGCGACGAGGCGCGCCCCCCATGCGGGGTGCTGCCGGGCGAGCACGAAAGGCCGCCGCCAGCCGCGCGGCTGACCTTCCCCCAGGTGGAACGCACGCACCGGGCAGCAGGCATAGGCTAACACCACGACGACGCGTTCCCACAGGCGGGGGCGGTGCAATGCTTTGCCGACGTCGTGCAGCAGGGCCGCGGTGAGCAGGTCGCGGTCGGTGTGCCCGGCCTGCTGCAGCCGCTGGAACACTCGCAGCGCGTGGGCCTGTTCGTTGGGCGGCATTTGCCGGAAGAGTGCCCACAGCGGTGGGCTGAGCAGGCGTTGGGCGGCCTTCAGCCCTTGCGGGTCCGGACGCGCCCGCAAGGCCTTCCAAAACTGCCGCAGGCGGTAACTCAACCTAAGAGCAGCGCGCCGAGGACGCGGGTCGGCCATATCACCACCCATTGCAGGATGTCAAGGTGAAACCACGGCAGCACGAAAAGCACAATCAGCAACAGGGGCATGGCATAGGGTTGCAGCGGGGCGAGGTAGGCTTCCCACAGGCGGGGAAAAAGCCCCGCAATGACCTTGTCGCCGTCTAACGGCGGGATGGGAATCAGGTTGAAAAAGAACAGCAGCAAGTCGAAGAACACCACACTGCCCAGGAAGCGCAACAAGATGGGGATGAGGCCGGTGTGAGGCAGGCTGAGCCAGAGGAAGCGGTAGAGCACCGCGGCAACGATGGCGAGCAGCAGGTTGCTGAGGGGGCCGGCGAAGGCAACCCAAAAATAGGCCCGGCGGCTGCGGAGCGCCGCGGGGGAAATCGGCACCGGCTTGGCCCACCCAAAGCCCGTAAAGAGGAAGAGCAACGTGCCCCACATATCGAGGTGGGCGAGGGGATTGAGGGTCAACCGCCCGGCGCGCCGGGGGGTATCATCGCCAAAACGGGTGGCCGTCCAGGCGTGGGCGAATTCGTGGATAGGGAAAGCGACCATGAGGATCGCCAGGCGAAAAAGCGTATCAATGGTGTCGGGAAGGACGAGCATGAAATGGCCTTTGGATTGGGGAATGGAGGGAGGGGCAGGCACTTCCGCAGGGAGAAGGCGGTGAAATGCAGCCCCCGGCGCGGATTATATCATGGGGAAGGCGCGGGAGAGGCCGCGATGGTATAATCGCGGTGATGCCGTGAAGGCGTTTCTTTGCTTCATCTATTTGCCAGTGTGGAATTCCCTCATGCTTCCTGATTTGCAACTTGGCGACCGAGTGCGTTTGCGAAAGCCCCATGCCTGCGGTGGCTATGAGTGGCGCGTCGTGCGGTTGGGGGCCGATATTGGTCTGGAATGCCTGACCTGCGGGCGGCGCATTCTGTTGACGCGCCGCAAACTGGCGCGGCGGCTGAAAGTCGTTTTGCCGCCCGATGAGGGAGAAACTTCGGATGTTTAAACTCACCCGCGGGGTCTTTTGGGTTTCCCTGGTGATGGTGTTGGCGGGTTGTAATCTGCCCCAGGGGGGGGCGCCTGCGCCCTCGGCCACGGCGGCGGAAGTTGCCTTTCCCTCGGCCACGACTGCCTGGACCGCGACGCCCTCGCCAGAGGCTTCCCCGCCGCTAAGCACGCCGGTTGCGGCGACCCCTACGCTGACGCCGCGCCCCTGCGTCAACCAGGCGTCTCCTGGCAGCCCTATCGATGTCACCGTCCCCGATGATACGGTGATGCGGCCAGGGCAGGTCTTTACCAAGGTGTGGCGGGTGGTCAACACGGGAACGTGCACCTGGACCCCGTCGTATAGCCTGGTGTGGTTTTCGGGCGCCCGTTTGGGCGCTTCGGCGGCCTACCCCCTTGGGCGGGAAGTCCGCCCGGGTGAAGCAGTAGACCTGGCCGTAGATATGGTGGCCCCGCTGGCGCCGGGGGTGTATCAAAGTTATTGGAAACTGCGCGCCGCTGATGGCTCGTTGTTTGGCATTGGGCCGGGGGCAGGCACACCTTTTTGGGTGCGTATTGTGGTGGTTTCCCTGCGTACGCCTTCGCCCACGCCTACGCCGACCATTACCCCGCCGCCCACGGCAACGCCTACCTCTACGCCTTCGCCTACCCCGACGCCACCCGTGCAGACCACCGGCCAGCGAGATTTGATGCTGGGCGATGGCCTGGAAGTGGACGGCGAGAAAGCCTCGGCCACCGACGTGCTCTATTTGCAGGTCAATGGCGCCCATGTGCTGCGCCCGCAAGACGCGGCCCGCTGGGGCATCTTTGGCAGCACTTTGCCCACCCTGGATGCCTGCCGCCAGAGCAATCGCAGCGCAGCCGACATTCCCGTAGATAGCCTGGGGGTGGGCACTTACCTGTGCTACCGCAGCAGCGATGGACATATTGGTTATGCTCGCCTGGAAGCCGTAGACCGGGCGACCTGGCGCATTACCCTTTCGTTTTTGACCTGGGCTGAGCCATAGCGGCTAAAGGAGGTCGGCCATGCCCCCTCGTCATGTGGTGCTGGTATTCATCGACGGCCTGCGGCCTGACGTGCTGGCGGAAGCCGTGCGGGCGGGTGAAGTGCCGCATTTGCAGGGGCTGTTGGGGGCGGGGGAAAGCCACGGCTGGCTGACCTCGGTGCTTGCCCCTGCGCCGAGCATCACCTTTGCTTCGCAGGCCAGTTTGGTAACGGGGGCACACCCCAATCGTCACGACGTCCCTGGCAATCAGTTCTTCGATCGTTTTGGAATGCACCACGGGGGCAAAGCACGCCATTATGCTTTCGATGTGGGTGATACGCTGGAAATCGACGATGCAGTCGAGGTGTTTACCCGTGGGTTGGCGAGCCGTTGCCTGGGGGCGCGCACCCTCTACGAGCGGGCGGGTTCCCGCGGCCAGCGTTCTGTGGTGGTGGGGCACATGTATGCCAACGGCGCGGACCGCTGGCTTCCCCCAAAAGTGGATATGCTTGCCCGCCTGACCAAAGCCCCCGGCCCTCTGCGCATCACCCCCGCTGCTTTCGATCACCATGTTCTCGACCTGGCGCTGGAAGACCTGCGGGCGCACGGCTTGCCCGATATTCTCAGCGTGTATTTCATGGGGCTGGATGCTTACAGCCATGCCCACGGGCCTGAAGGCCAGCGAGCCTATCTGCGGGAAACCCTCGACCCCCTGGTGGGGGAACTGCGCGCCGCGGTGGACGCGCTGGCCCCGCGCGGCCACCCACCTTTTTGGGTGCTGGCTGCCGACCACGGGCAACGGGCTGTGCCCGACGATGAGGCCCACGCCATTTCTTTGCGTTCGGTGGAACCGCTTTTTGCTGCCGAAGGGCGCGATTTGCTCGATTATCCCGGTGAGGGGCGGCATAGTGATGCCGTCATGGCCTTCAACGGCGGCATGGCTTTCGTGTACGTGCGGCCAAAGGGGGAAGCCTGGTCGCAGCCGCCTGATTTTCAGAACGAGGTGCTGCCGTTGGCGCGCCGTTTTTGGGAAGCCCACCGCCGCGGTGCAGAGGCGCCTGCTTTGGAAGGGGCGGTGGCAGCGGTGCTGGTGCGCGATGTGGCCCATGCGGGGTGGCGCAGCGGATATGTGGCGCTCACGCCCGACGGCACCCTCGAAACGCTGGAGGCCTGGTTCCGTCGGCTGCCCGCACACGACCATGTAGAGGCGCTGCCGCGCCTGGCGGGGATGGCCTCGCCGCTCTCGGGCGATGTGGTGGTATTGCTCTCGCCAGGCAGTGGGCGTTACTTTGGGCATCCGGTGAAGGGGCTGCACGGCGGCCTTTCGCCCGATGTCTCCGAAGCCGCGCTGATGCTGGCCTGGCCGGGGGTAACGCCTGCGGCATGGCAGCACGCCCGGCGGCAGTTTGAACACGCTGTCAGGGTGCGCTGCGAAACCGAAGGCGGCCGACGCCCTCAAACGACCGATGTGCTCGTGGGGCTGGAAGCCGTAATGTTGGGGTAAGCCGGGGGGAGGGTGTCGGGGCGACTAATCTTCGCTGACCTGGGCGATGGTTTGCAGGGCATCGTCTAAGGTTCCCCCTTCTTTCCGCACGCCGGGTGCAGGGGTGCCGCAATAGGGGCAGATGTTCCACGAGAGTTCCATCAGTTTGCCGCAGTGGTGGCACACTTTTTTGAGTTTGGTGTGGCAATGAGGGCACACCATCCAGTTTTCCTTCACGCGGCGACCGCAGCCGGGGCAGCGCGCGGCTTCTTCCACGGCCTGCAGCAGGGCTTCTTCTTCCAGCGTGCGCTGGTATTCCTCATCTAAAGTGCGGCTGGGGCGCAGGATGAGGTATACCAACAGCCCCGGCAAGGAAAGCACGGCCACCACTAACGCAGCCAAAATGGGCGCCAGCGGGTCGCGGCCGCGCGCACGCATGTCGCGGTAAGTCCAAAACACCAGGCTGACCCACAGGGCGGCCAGGAAAGCCCCGCCCCATACGGTGGCCATAATCAGAAGATTGCGGGTAAGCGTTGGATTGAAGCCCATCGGCTGCTCCTTCGCGGCGATGGGGAGATTATAGCATAACCTCGCCGAGCGAAAATGCTCCCGCCGTGGCGGGTGTGGAAAAGCAGGCGTAAATGGCCGTAGGGTGCGCTGTTTTGTGGTAAAGTAAAAGCAGGAGCACGCGATGTACACCATCCGCGAATGGGCAAAGGACGAGCGGCCGCGTGAGCGGCTGGAGCAGTTGGGGGCGCAAAGCCTGAGCACGGCAGAACTGCTGGCGATTCTTTTGCGCGTGGGGCGGGAAGGTGAAACCGCCGTGGACCTGGCACGCCGCTTGCTGCAGCAGTTCGGTGGGCTGGCAGGCGTGCAGCGCGCTTCGTTTGACGACCTGCGGGCTGTGCGCGGCGTGGGCCCGGCCAAGGCAGCGCAGATCAAAGCGGCGCTGGAACTGGGGCGGCGGATGCAATGGACCCGCCTCGGTGACCGCCCCCGCATTACGGCCCCTGAAGACGCTGCCGCACTGCTCCTTTACGAAATGAGCAGCCTGGAGCAGGAACATTTGCGGGCGTTGCTGCTGGATACGCGCCACCAGGTGCTCAAAGTACACGACGTCGTGCGCGGCTCGGTCAATAGCGCGCAGGTGCGCATTGCCGAAATCTTTCGCGAGGCTGTGCGGGTCAATGCCGTGGCTTTGATTTTGGCGCACAACCACCCCAGCGGCGACCCCACCCCCAGCCCCGAAGATATTGCCCTCACGCGTCAGGCCCAGGAAGCCGGGCGACTGCTGGATATTGCCGTGTTGGACCACCTCGTCATTGCCGACAACCGCTTTGTTTCCCTCAAGGCGCGCGGGTTGTTCTAAACCGCAGGAGGCCCCCAATGCAAGAACGCCAGATCATGCTTGTGCCGCGAGAACATTTTTGGGATTGGGTGAAGGCCGCTCGCCATTATGTGCTCACTTTTGGCACTACGATCACCCCCGACCCCCACAATGCTGGTCGTTATATGGCGCCCAACCAAACCGTGACCATTGTGTTGCCGCCGAATGGCTATCCAGCCCAGGGCGACATTCGCGCCTGGTTTGTGCAGCACTACCCCGGCGTACGTCTCGATGTCATCGAAGTCAGCACGCCGGAGGAATTGGAGCAGGTGCTCGCCCAGCGCATTGCTGCTCTCGATCGCTATGGCGACACCACGCGCCCCTTCCGCCTGCTCTGGCCGACGGACTATGCCGTCATTACCCAGCCTTTTGGAGCGCATCCCGAAATTTACAGCCAGTGGGGGCTTCCCGGCCATGAAGGGGTGGATTTTCGGGCACCGACCGGCACCAATGTGTATGCCGCGGCAGATGGCGTAGTCTATCGCGCAGAACCCCAACCAGTGGGCGCCTATGGGCGGCAGGTGCGTTTGCGCCATCGCGCCGGTTACAAAACGGTGTATGCGCATCTCGACGAGGTGCTGGTGGCCGAAGGCGATTTCGTCAAGGCCGGGCAGATCATCGGGAAAGCCGACAATACCGGCAATTCTTATGGCTCGCATTTGCACCTCACCCTCAAGCACGAAGGTGCTACCGAGCGCGGAGAGACCAACTACCCCTACGATATCATTGACCCCACGCCTTTTCTGGTGTGGCCGGGCACCGAAGAGGCCATTCGCCGCGCTCAATATGGCTGGGAACCCGGTCACGGCCTGGTAGGGGCGGCGTGTCGCCCTGATGGCCAGTTTGGGGAAGCCGATTTCGCCGTGGTGAAAAATGCCCGCCTGGAAGCCGTGCGCCTCACTCAGGATACGCCCGACGAAGTGCTGGCGCGGTTGCGGCAAATCAACCCCAACATTTTTATCCTCGCCCGCCTCACTGCCGATATGCAAACTCGCAAACTCACCGGCGCTGAATTTGCCGCTGCTTTGCGCCCGCAAGTGGCGCGCTTTTACGCCCAGGGCATCCGTTATTTCGAAATTCACACCCAACCCAACCTGCACGCTAATGGCTGGATGGTTTCCTGGACGGACGGGGCTTCATTTGGTGCATGGTTCCTGCAGGTACTGAACGCCTGGCGGCAACAGTTTCCAGAAGCGAAGTTTGGCTTCCCGGCGCTTTCCCCTGGTGACGACGTGCCGAACCAGCGCTTTGCCGCAGCGCGTTTTCTCGACCAGGCCGACCAGGCAGCCCTGGCTGCCGATTGGCTGGGGGCGGCGTGTTACTGGTCGCTGTTCGTTGAGATGAACCGTCCTGAGGGCGGGCGGTGTTACGAAACGCTGCGCCTGCGTTACCCCCATAAATTGATTTTCGTGACCGATTTTGCCAACGTCAACCGGGCTACCGACGACGACATTCGCGGCGATCAATACGTTTCATACTACCGTTATATTTATGAGCGGCCAGGCATTGGAGCAGCCTTTGCCGATTATCTGACGCCAGGCGATGCCGCCTCTTACCTCGGCTGGAGTGATGCGGCTGGCCATATGAGTGTGGTCGTGACCAAGGTGGGCAATCGTGGATGGTAGCCCCGTGAAGAGGAATGGGAGGAAGCAATGCATGTCGTAATTTTTGGCGGCACCGGCTTGTTGGGGCGGGCGTTGGTTGCCACATTGCGCGCGCAAGGGCACACGGTCGCCGTGGTGACTCGGCGCCCTGAAGCGCATTTTGGAGGGGTGTTGGAGCGTGTCCCTCGGGTGGCATGGACGCCTTCCGACCCAAATGCGTTGGCGCGGCATCTTCGTCAGGCCGACGCGGTCGTCAACCTGATGGGCGAGAACATTGCTGCCAGCCGGTGGACGGCAGCCCGCAAACGTGCCCTGGTTGCCAGCCGGGTCGAGACGGGGCGGGCGCTGGCGGCGGCGATGCGTCTGGCTCAGCCGCGCCCGCAGGTGTTGTTGCAGGCCTCTGCCGTGGGTTATTATGGTGACCGGGGCGACGACTTGCTGGACGAAAGCACCCCACCAGGTGACGATTTCCTCGCTCGCCTGTGTGTTGCCTGGGAAGCCAGCACGGCTCCCGTCGAGGGGCTGGGCGTCCGGCGGGCGGTGCTGCGCACAGGGGTGGTGCTCAGCCGGGAAGGCGGCGCGCTGCCGCGCTTGCTCTTGCCCATCCGGTTGGGCGTTGGCGGCCCCCTCGGCACTGGCCGCCAGTGGATGCCCTGGATTCATATCGCCGACCACGTCTATGCGATGCTCTTTCTGATGACGCACGAGGAAGCCCAGGGCGTTTTCAACCTGGTGGCGCCCACGCCGGTCACGAATGCCGAACTGACGCGCGCCCTCGCCCAACGCCTGCGCCGCCCGGCTTTCTTCCGTGTGCCCGCGTTTGCATTGCGCTTGCTCTTTGGCGAAATGAGCAGCGTGCTGCTCGCCAGCCAACGGGTGCTTCCCAATCGTTTGCTCGACGCCGGCTTTGCTTTCCGTTACCCCCTGCTGGATGTGGCGCTGGATAACCTGCTCGCGCCGAACCCCGCCTGACTTTCTCCTGAGGTGCTCATGACCCTGCCTTATTGGCTTCCCGATGCCGTCTTTTACCAGATTTTTCCCGACCGTTTTGCCAACGGCGACCCCAACAATGACCCGCCCAACGTTGCCCCCTGGGGCAGCCCGCCGACGATCTGGAATTTTATGGGCGGCGACCTGCGGGGCATTTTGCAGCACCTCGATTACCTGCTCGACCTGGGCGTCAATGCGCTCTATCTCAACCCCATCTTCCACGCGACCAGCAATCACCGTTACAACATCAGCGATTATTACCGCATTGACCCCAAACTCGGCACCCTGGCCGATTTTCACGCATTGCTGGAAGCCTGCCACGCGAACGGCATCCGGGTGGTGCTCGATGGCGTGTTCAACCACACGGGTCGCGGTTTTTTCGCTTTCAACGACATTCTGGAAAACGGCGAGCATTCCCCTTACAAAGACTGGTACATCATCCACCGCTTTCCGGTGCGGGCTTACGGCGAGGGGCAGGCCGAAGACTATGAGGCATGGTGGGGCTTCCGCAGTTTGCCCAAGTTGAACACGGCCAACCCCCAGGTGCGGGAATTCATCTTTGGCGTGGCGCGTTACTGGTTACAGCAGGGTATCGACGGCTGGCGGTTAGACGTGCCCAACGAAATCGACGACGATGCCTTTTGGCAGGCATTCCGCCAGGTGGTGAAGACGACCAACCCCGATGCCTGCCTGATAGGGGAAATCTGGACGGCGGATGCCCGCTGGGTGCAGCATTTCGACGGGCTGATGCATTACCCCTTGCGGGAAGCCATTTTGGGGTTTGTTGACGGTAGCCTTGCAGCCCCTGCTTTTGCTGCCCGCCTGGAGGAATTCGTCGACCTCTATGGGGAACACGCGCGGGGCATGTATTTGCCTTTGGGCTCTCACGATACCGAGCGGCTGATGACCGTACTGGGCGGCGAGGAAGACAAGGTGCGGCTGGCGTTGGGGCTTCAGTTTGCTTATGCGGGTGCGCCAGCAGTGTATTACGGCGATGAAATTGGCCTCGAAGGCGGTAAAGACCCTGACAACCGGCGCGCTTTCCCGTGGGATGAGACGCACTGGCGGCAGGGATTACGCGCCTGGGTGCAGCGGTTGATTGCTGCGCGCAAGCGTACCCCGGCTTTGCGGCGGGGAGATTTCCGCCTGGTGCAGGCTAAAGAGGGGCAGCAATGTGTGGCCTTTGGGCGCACGTTGGGGGCGGAAGCCGTGCTGGTGGTGGCCAACGCCTCGGCTATCAAGCGGCATTGCCATTTGCCGGTGGCCGCCTTAGGGTGGGAAGACGGGCGCATCGTGCACGATTTGTTGGGGCAGGGTGAGGGTGTGGTGGCCGGCGAGACGTTGCATTGGGATATGCTGCCGCACCAGGTGGTTTGGCTGGTGTAGCCCCGCACTATTTGCTGACGCGCAGTTCGTCTTTCAATCGCCATCGTCGCGACCAGCGCACCAGCACCAGCCCGACAATGAGCACGAAGATCAGCCCCCCATGCACCACCATTTCGTGGAGCTGGAGGTTGACTACCTGCGGCGTCTGATGCTCGATGGACATCTGCGCCCCGATGAGCAGCAACTTCCGCACGCTGGAGATGATGCCTACGAACAGGAACGGTTCCAACGGCACGGTGTGTTCCCGCAAATAGGCCAGCACCGTCCACAGCAGTTCCAGCACAATCATCACGAGCAGAATGTCGTGTACAGCGCGCAGCACGGCATCTTGATAGCTTTCGGGGGCAAGCATGTCGCGAAAGACCAGGGCGCTATGGTAAAGCAGCACGATCGCGATGCCGGCCAGCAGGAACCCCGCGATGCATTGCAGCAAATCGTCGAGGCCAGCGAGCAGGCTGAGCAGCCGCTGGCGTTGGGACGATGAGGCCGCCGCGGGGGTGACGTTTTGGGGAGGCGGTGTGCTCATCGAAATCTCCTGCAGTGAGAGGTGAGGGTATTATAATAAACGGCACCACACCTTGCAAACTGAGGAGGCTGCCGCTATGAAAACCCGTCACGCTGTCAGCATCAGTTTGGGGAGCTCCAGGCGCGACAAAAAAGTTACTGTAAAGTTCGGCGATACGGTCGTCATCATCGAGCGCATCGGCACTGACGGTGATGTGGAGGCCGCCAAGAGGCTTTATCGTGAGATGGATGGCAAAGTCGATGCTTTTGGGATGGGCGGCGTGGATATGTATATTCGCGTGGAGGGCCGCAAATACCCTTTGCGGGCGGCTTTCAAACTCATCGAGGGGGTGAAGCAAACGCCGGTTGTGGATGGGCAGGGTTTGAAGCATACCTTGGAGCGGCGGGTGTTTGAACTGGCAGCCCCTCAATTGCGCGAGCCGTTGCACTTCAAAACCGCTTTTATGCCCCTGGCGCTGGACCGCGTCGGGCTGGCGCAGGCGGTCGATGAGGTGGCCGACGAGGTCATCTTTGGCGATTTCATGGTGGGGTTGGGGTTGCCCATTCCCGTGCGAGGGCTGAAAACCTATATTCGGCTGTTGAAGGCATTCCTGCCGGTGGTGGGCTTTTTCCCAATGAGCATGTTGTTTTATGGCAGTGATGGGGTGGAGCATGAGCCGAAATATGAAAAATATTGGGAGCAGGCCGATTTGATTGCCTGCGATTTCATGTTCATGAAAAAATATATGCCGCCTCACATGCTCAAGGGCAAAACGATGGTGGCGAACACGACCACGGCTGAGAACATTGAGTTTCTCAAAGCGCATGGCGTGCATTTGATGATTACCACGACGCCTCGCTACGATGGGCGTTCCTTTGGCACGAACATGATGGAAGCCGCCTTGACGGCTTATGCGGGCAAGGGAAGGCCCCTGACCCTGGACGAACTGAACGCCCTGATTGACGAACTGGACTTGCGCCCGACGGTAATGTACCTCAACCCGTAAGCAACGCTCGGGAAAACGAACAGCCCGCCTTCGTTGCAATGCGAGGGCGGGCTGGTGTTGTTTTGGGCGGCAAATGCTTATGGCTTGGGCTGTTTCTTCAGCGCGGCTTCGATGGCTTCCTGGAAGCGGGCATAAGGCAAAGCGCCTTCGATGAACTGCTGGCTGCCGTCGGGGGCGATGATGACAAAGGAAGGCGTGCCTTTGACCCCCGCGGCTTTGCCGTCTTGCAGGTCTTGCATGGCTTGTTTCTGATATTTGTGGCTATCGAGGCATTGGTTGAATTGATCCATGTTCAAGCCCAGCATTTTGGCCATGGTTTCGATGCGCGGACGGCTGAAAGCGCCTTCGTTTTCGCCATGCTGGTTGTAAAAGAGCATGTCGTGGAAATCCCAGAATTTGCCCTGGTCGCCAGCGCAGTAAGCGGCTTCGGCAGCCAGCAGCGATTCGGGGCCAATCCAATCGCCAAAGGTGCGATACACCAGGCGCACTTTGCCGGGGACGACGTAATTTTTCAGAATGAGCGGTTCGGTTTCCCGCGCGAAGCGACCGCAGAAGGGGCACTGAAAGTCTGAGTATTCAATGATGGTGACCGGCGCGTTGGGATCCCCGACGACGTTCATGTTGGCGTGGGGGTGGGGGTGAGAAGGCGGCATGATGATGCCGGTTGCTGCTGGGGTGGGTGTGGCAGCAGGTTTAGAAGAGGAGGTGAGCAGGAAAAGCCCCCCGACGAGCAAAATGAGCCCCGCGATCACCACCATGGTGATGATGCGTTCGCGGCGCTGGCGTTCCAGCCGTTGACGGCGGCTTTGGGCGCGTTTGGAGCGTTTGGCAGCCATGTGTTGGCCTCCTCGCAGGGAATGGTTTGCGTTGATTATGCCATAGAAAGGGCTTTTTGTCCAAAAACGCCATCGGGCAG
>CAYYRG010000025.1:0-13931 GCA_964474015.1 uncultured Anaerolineaceae bacterium
CTTCCGACTGGGCGCGACGCATCACCGGCGAGGTGCTGTACGTCGATGCGGGGTATAATGTGATGGGCTTCCCCGACCCGGATGCCCTGGAAAAACTCGTGGAAAAGGTGAGTGACTGAGCATGTTTCGCCGTGGTGGACGTCGCATCCCTGCAAATGAAGAAGCCGCCGCTGCGCCGCCGCCAGCAGCGCCGTTGGGGCGCGTGACCTCGGTGTTGGGGCCAGAGGTGCAGGTCAAAGGCCGCATCACCGGCCGGGGCGGCATTCGGGTGGAAGGCTCGTTTGAAGGCGAGATCGATTTCGACGGTCTGCTGGTGGTTGCTGAGAGCGGGCGCGTGACGTGCGAAGAGGCGCGTGCGAAGACGATCATCGTGGCGGGCATTTTCAAGGGCAATATTGTGGCCGAGCGGGTGGAAATTCGCCGCACGGGGCGGGTGTGGGGCGACGTGGTGACCACGTCGTTTGCCACCGAGGAAGGCGCTTTTCTGCGCGGCCAGATTCGCATGGAAGAGCAGTTGCCTGCCGAGGAAGCCCTGCCTGCCGAAGCGGAGGCTCCACCCGAAGCCGAAGCGGATGCCACAAAAGTCGCAGAATAAAGCATAGCCCCTCGCAACGAGGGGCTGTTTTTTTAGAGGTGGAGGGATTGCTGGGGGCTTCCTGGTGCTTGGCCCTGCGAGATTAAGGGATTTCCGGGTTATCCAGGCGCAAGCCGTGGCCGCGCACGGTGACGATGTAGGCATGGGCGGGGTCGACGGCGGCCAGGCGGTCGCGCAGGCGGCGTACTAAGGCGTCCAATGCCTGGTTGGAGATGCCGAGAGCGTCTTCGCCCCACACGGCGCGGATGATTTCTTCACGTGAGACGACCTCGCCTTCCCGTTGGTAGAGGGTGGTCAGCAGGCGGAACTGGGCTGCCGAAAGCGGTGGGAAGATTTCCTGCCCGCGCAGCCACACCTGGTGGGTGGCGGGGTCGAGACGCAGGGCTTTGGGGGTGGGGGGTGAGAGGCTCTCGACGGCATCGAGCGGCAGGGTGGCGTCGGAACTGGCGACCAGGAAGCGCTGGGCGAGCGCAATTTGCACCACGTCGCCGTCTTTCACCTGCACGGGGGTGACCACGCGCTCGCCGTTGCGGTGGGTGCCGTTCTTGCTGTGCAGGTCTTCCAACAGCAGCCCGCGCGGGGTAGGGGTCAGGCGGGCGTGGCGGCGCGAGACTTGCCGGTCGGGGATGACAATGTCGCAAGCGGGGTCGCGCCCGATGATCAGCGGGCGTTCCACCGTCCAGCGCATGCCATCTAAAGGGCCGCCCTGGGCAATGAGCATGAAAAGCAGGTCTTCTGGCGATGAAGTCATGGGTGTGCCTCGCGCATCGGCATGGGAAGAAGCCCTGGGGCGGCCTGTAAGCCGCATTCTGTCCGGCAGGGGGGCCTGCCTGGGTGGTCATCTGTCTGGGCCGGGGCGTTACCGCCTCGGCTCGGTGCGGCCTACCCGGGGCTCGAGGGGTGCGGGCCACACCCCGGCGGCACGCGGCCGCCTTTGCCCCTGCTTGGCCTTGCTCCTGGCGGGGGTTGCCTGGCCGCGCCGGTTACCCGACGCGCCGGTGGGCTCTTACCCCACCTTTTCACCCTTGCCCGCACCTGCGCCGCAGCGCAGGCCGCTGGCGGTTTGTTTCTGTGGCCCTATCCGAGGGGTTACCCCCTCCCGGGCGTTACCCGGCGCCATGCCCTCTGGAGTGCGGACTTTCCTCGACAGCCTTTCCGGCTGCCGCGACCACCCGGCCGCCCCAAGGCTTCCGCTGTAATCTTAAGGCTTTTGGGGAAGGTTGTCAACCGGGGCGCAGCCAGTCCAGCGGCGAAAGGCCAGCGCAGCCTGCGCGACCAACATGCCCCAGCCGTTGGCTGCTGCAAGGCCCGCAGCGCGCGCCTGTTGTAGCAGCCGGGTTTCGGCGGGGTTATACACCAGGTCATAGACGCGCGCCTGGGGCGGGAAAGCCCCCCCCTCAGGCCAGGGGCTGGCCTCGGGGTGTGGCGCCATGCCCACAGGGGTGGCGTTGACGATGAGGTCGGGGGGCGGGGCGAGGGTTGTGCGTTCTGCCCACGGCAAGGGATGGCAGCAGGCGTTGGCGGGCGCGATCGCGGCTGTCAGCGAAGCGCACAGGGCTGCGGCTTGCGCTGTCCGCCGGGCGCTCACGGTGACTTCCCAACCTGCTTGCAGCAGGGCATAGACGACCGCCCGCGCAGCCCCGCCCGCGCCGAGCACCAGCGCCCGGTGGGGGCGGCTTGCCCAGGCCCCGAAGTGGGCGCGCAGGTCGTGCAGGAAGCCGGGGGCGTCGGTGTTGTCGCCCCACAGGCGGCCATGCTCGGCCCACAGGGTGTTGACGGCGCCGATGGC
This sequence comes from uncultured Anaerolineaceae bacterium, assembly GCA_964474015.1. Taxonomy (GTDB): domain Bacteria; phylum Chloroflexota; class Anaerolineae; order Anaerolineales; family DRMV01; genus DRMV01. The sequence goes on from CAYYRG010000025.1 coordinate 2,385, forward strand.
GGCGGCCGCGGGGGTGAGGGCGTCGAGCCACGGCAGCACGCGCTGTTTGTGAGGGATGGTGACGTTCAGCCCGTGGACTTCCGCGCGCCGGAGGGCTTCCAGGTGGGCGCGCAGTTCTGCGGGACGCCCCGGCGGAACTTCGTATAGCCGATATTCTCCCGCGCGGCCGCACTGCCTCAGAAAGCCGCGATGCAGTTCGGGCGAGCGGCTGTGGCTCAGCGGGTAGCCGAGCAGGCCGAGGACATAAAAGGCGCGAGAAGAAGGCATGGGAGGAGGTGCCAGCCGTCAGTTCGCGAGGGCGAGAGGGGCGCCCAGCGAGCGCAGGCTTTCGGCAAAAGAAGGGAATGATTGGGCGATGATTTCCGCCCCTTGCACGGTGATGGGCGCACGCGCCGCCAGCCCGGCCACGGCAAAGGCCATTGCAATGCGATGATCGCCGCCGCCATCCAGTACGCCGCCGCGCCACGGCTGCCCGCCGCGAATGCGGAAGCCATCGGGCAGCGCCTCGGCGGCTACCCCCAGGGTTTGCAGGCGTTCCACGATGGCCGCGATGCGGTCGCTTTCCTTGTGGCGCAGTTCGGCGGCGTCGTGGACGACGGTTTCCCCCTGCGCGAAGGCGGCCACCACCGCGAAGGCCGGGAATTCGTCCACCATTCGCACCACCAGGTCGCCCGTGACCGTGATGCCGTGCAGGTGGGGGGTGTAGGTCAGGGTGATGTCGCCGTAGGTTTCGCCGTAGGTCTCGCCGCGGGGGATCACTTCCAGCATGGCGCCCATGCGCTGCAGGGCGTCGAGGAAGCCGGTGCGGCCGGGGTTGAGAAGCACCCCCCGCAAGGTGATGCGGCTGCCGGGGGTGATGGCTGCGGCCGCGAGGGGGAAGGCCGCAGAGGAAATGTCGCCTGGCAGGGTGAGGCGGAGCGGTGGAATGCGGGAAGGAATGGGTGGTGAGAGGCGCACGGTCAGGGGGGTGGGGCGTTCCACCGGCAGCCCTAAGGCGGCGAACATGCGCTCGGTGTGGTCGCGCGAAGGGGCGGGCTCGGTCAGCGTGGTGGGGGCGCGGGCGGCCAGAGCAGCCAGCAGGAGCGCGGTTTTGACCTGTGCCGAGGCCACGGGCAGACGGTAGTTCAGGCCGCGCAGGGGTTGGTCGGTAGGGCGGGCTGTCAAAATCAGGGGGGCGTGGCCGTCGGTATCGCGAATGGGCACGCCCATGGCCTGCAAGGGGGCGGTGACGCGGCGCATGGGGCGGCGGCGCAGGCCGGCAGAACCATCCAGCACGGCAGGCAGCCCCGCAGCGGCCAGAAAGCCAGCCAGCAGGCGCATGGTGGTGGCTGAGTGGCCGCAGTGCAGCGTGGGTGGGCTGGCAGGCCGCGGCAGGCCTTCCAGGCCGCGGCCGCGAACATGCAGGGTTGCGGCTTCCATTTTCCACGCGATGCCGAGCGTCTGTAGGGCTTCCAGCAGGGCATGGGTGACGCCGGCGTTCAGGAAGTTGGCGATGCGGCTTTCGCCGTGGGCTAATGCGGCAAACAGGGCTGCCCGATGGGAAAGCGATTTGTCGCCCGGTAGGGTCAGTTCGCCGCGCAAGGGGCGGCTGGTGGGGGAAACGGTCAGTCGCATTTAGGCTTTGCCTTGTTCCAGAAGATGATAAAGGGCTTTGAGGTCGGGGTGGCGGGCCTGGTAGATGACTTCGCGCAGGTGGGGAAATTCGGGGGTCAGGGTTTCCAGGAAAGCCAGTGCGGCGGGGTGCAGCGGCATATCCTGCGGCCAGATGGCTTTGAGGTAGCGTTTGAGCGGGGCGTCGGCCAGGGTAATGATGTGCAGGCGCCGGGCGTCTTCGGGGGTGAGCATACATTCCGGCAGCAGGGAGACGCCGACGCCGTGGGCCACCGCTTTTTTGATCGCGTCGGGCTGGTCGATCTCGGCAATGATGCGGGGTTGGGTGTGGTGCCGGGCAAAGAGGTTTTCCATCCAGCGGCGCGTTTGCGCTTGCGGGGGGCGGGCAATGAAGGGCTGTTGGTGCAGGCTGCTAAGGGGCAGGGTTTGATGCGCCTTCCACGGCTCGGTGGGCGGCGTGATGAGTACGAAGGGGCTTTCCTGCAGCACGGTGTAGGCCACGGCTTTTTCGTCGGGGAGTTCTCCTTCGATGAGGCCGAGGTGCAGGGTATGGCGGGCGACCGCGGCCACGATTTCGGAAGTGGTGGCCGTGTGCAGGTGTACCATGATGTGGGGGTGCCGGGCGACGAAGGCTTTCAGCCACGCGGGGAAACAATGGGCTGAGAGGGATGGGGTATTGCCAAGGTGCAGGTGGCGGGTGAGGGGGGCGTTGTGTAGCCCTGCGGCCAGCGCGTCTTCCGCTGCCAGCAGCAGCCAATGCACCGCGTGAGCATAGCGCTGCAGGGTATGCCCCTCGCTGGTGAGCCGGGCACCGTGAGGTGTGCGCTCGAACAACTTCACGCCCAGCAGGGCTTCCAGCTGGCGCACTTTTTGGCTCACGGCGGGCTGGGTCAGCAGCAGGGCTTCAGCGGCCTTGTTGAAACTGCCATGCTCGGCCACGGCCAGAAAAACGCGCAGCCATGAAGGGGTCAGGAGGGACATTAGAGCCTCACAAGGGGGCAGGGTATAAGCATCAATTATAGCATCTGTAAGAGATTGGGGATGACGCTTTTGGGGGCTTCCCTTCTATAATGTGAAAGCAAAATGAGAGCCTGGCATCGGCGTGTCTTATTTTGCCTCATTTTTGCCTAAGATTCAAGGAGGAGGTTCGGAAGATGGCGAAGTTCCAGAACGGTTACGAAGGGGTGGCGTGGTTGAAGCGCCAATGGCCGTGGTGGACCGCAGGGGTGCTGACGGCCACTGCTGAAATCATCAATTTTCTCTTTTTGCCTTTGGGGCATCCCAAGCACAAGTTTGTGGGGGTCACCAGTGGGATGGCCCGCATGTTGGCGGGGGTGGAGAGCACCCTCTTCGGTGGTAGCCTGATTGCCACCAAGCCCGATTACCAGCCTTCCATTCAGTGGGTTATCATCGGCGCGATGGTTGCGGCGCTGGCGTTTGCCTGGTTGGAGGGCGAGTTCCGCTCGTGGGCGAAGTATCCCAAGAAGGGGCTCTTCTTCGTCGCTTTGGGTGCTTTTCTCTTCGCATGGGGCACCCGTGTGGCCGGCGGTTGCACGCTGCACCACCTGTTGGGCGGTTTTGCGGCGATGAACCTCAAAAGCTGGGTCGTGATGGCCTCGGCGACCATTGGCGCCCTGGTGGGGTTTGTGGTGTTGCGCAACCTCAACCTTTCGCAGTATTTCAAGAGCCAGGAAACCCTTTGGTTTACCCTCGAGGCGGCAAAGCGCGGCTGGGCCGATGGCCTGACGGCTTCGGATGATGTCAAAGATTCCAGGGGCCTGCGCTATGCCCTCTATGTGATTTTGGGTGTCATCGTGGTGGTGGTGCTCTACAACGCCGTGGCTGGCAACGGCTATGCCTTGAAGATGGGGTGGGCCGACAGCATCGAGAAGACCAAGATCTACGGCAGTATGCTCATCGGCAAGAATCTGGGCAACATTTTCATGCTGGTGGTGGTCGGGATGCTACTGGGTACTTCGGTTGCCAAGACCGGTTTCGGCACCGAATGCGGCCTGATCAACCCCGAACTGGGGCGAGAAGTGGAGAAGGGCGAAGTGCAGTCAGCCCGCCGCTGGCGCATCCCCTACTCGCTGCGCACGGTGTTCGTTTCGTTCCAGCCTTTCTCGGCGCTGAGTTTGCACATCTTCCTCACCGGCCTGGTGATGTTCATTGCTTTTGCCTTCTTCGGCATCATGGAAGGCCACCACTGGGCGACCGAGGCGTTTGCGGCCACTTACGTCGGCCCCGAATTCCATACGGTGGGCATCAGCGCCCACAGCATCCGGGTGCAAACCACCCTGCCGATGGACATTTTCGGCGGCCTGCTGCTTGGTTTGGGCACGATTTTCATGATTGGCTGTGAATTCCGCAACTACGGCCGCACAGGCCTGCTCTACATCACGGGCTTGCTGATCTGGCCGTTCTTCTATGTCGGCTACCTGCCTTACACGCTGGCCCGCGATTTCTGGGATGGCCTGATGGCGAGCATGCCTTACGCCCCCACCACGTTTGTGCCCGCGCTGCTGGCACCGCACAGCCATGTGCTCCAGGTGCTCATTTATGCCCTGTACCTCGCGTTCTGGCTCTACATGTTCTTCTGGGCTGTGCGGCGGGGCGCCCGCAATGTGGGTGTGAAGCCGAGCGAGATTGTGAAGATGTCGTCCGAAGACATGTACCTCTCTCGGCTGGAAAAACTGGAAGCCGAAGGCCGGATGGAAGAAATCGACCGGCTGGAGAAGGAGCTTTACCAGATGGCTCAGAAATAGGCGACCTGACGATGCCAGGACGGGAAGCCTTGTGTGGGGGCGGGAGACTCTCCCGCCCTTCACACGTTGTTGCGGGTACAATTGAAGCATCCGACAGGAGGTCACGATGGCAAAGCAACGTGGGAAAGCAAGTGTGGCGCGGCGCCCCCGTTTGGCGGTCTGCCGCGGCGGGCTGGCGGCAGGGTTGGTGCTGGCGGTGGTGTACGCCGTGTTGATGATGAGCATCACGGTGTGGGGGTGGCGTGGTTTAGGCCAGGGGGCACTGGTAGTGTGGGGCGTGGCGCAGGCGGTGCTGGCGTATGGGGTGTTTTGCCTTTACCGCCGCCAGCGAGCGGCGCGCTGGGGTGCGGTGGCAGCCGTGTTGGCGATGAGCGCGGTGTTTACGGTTGTGCCCCCCTCGCCGTTTTTGGGGGCGGCGTTTCAGGCGTTGGCGCTGGCCGGGTTTAGCCTGGTGTTGTATGATTTGCAGAAAGTGCTCGGCGTACCGCTGATGTTGCCGGGCGGGTTGATCTTTCTTTCGGTGATTGCCAGCCTGCTCAATTCGCCCTTGATGGCCTTTGTGGGGCTGGCGTTCCTGGCGCTGGGCAGCGCGTTGGCGTTGACCCGGTTCTAAAGGGCTTCTGCCCCAGGAGGTGCCCATGCGCGGCTTATGGCTGGAAAAGCAAACGTTGACCTACCGCAGTGATCTGCCAATGCCCGACCCACCGCCTGGTGAAGCCCTGCTGCGGGTACGGCTGGCGGGCATCTGCGCGACCGATTTGGAGATGGTGAAGGGCTATTACCCCTTTACCGGCGTGCCAGGGCATGAATTTGTGGGCGAGGTGGTGCGTGCACCCGACGTCCCGGCGTGGGAAGGCCGCCGCGTGGTGGGCGAAATCAATGCCTCGTGCGGGCATTGCGCTCAGTGCCTGGCCGGACGCCCCACCCATTGCGAAAACCGCACCGTGTTGGGCATCTTGGGACGCAACGGCGTGTTTGCCGAATATACCACCCTGCCGGTGGCGAACCTGCATCCTGTTCCTGATGACGTGCCCGATGAGATGGCAGTCTTCACCGAGCCCCTGGCCGCGGCGTTGGAAATTCAGCAGCAGGTGCATATTCGCCCCGACGACAAGGTGCTGGTGGTGGGGGCCGGGCGGCTGGGGCAACTGGCGGCCTGGACTTTAGCGCGCACGGGGGCGCAGGTGTTCGCCGTGGCGCGCCATGAGCGCCAGCGGGCGTTGCTGCAGCCTTATGGCGTCACACCGCTGAAGGAAGATGAAGTACCGCATTGGGGCATGGATGTGGTGGTCGAAGCCACCGGTTCGCCCGACGGCTTTGCGTTGGCAAAAGAAGCCGTCCATCCCCGCGGTACCCTGGTGCTCAAGAGCACCTATGCGGGCACGCCGCGCATTCCCATGTCGGCGTTAGTGGTGGATGAAGTGCATGTCGTGGGCTCCCGCTGTGGCCCCTTTGCCCCCGCGCTGCGGTTGCTCGCGAGCGGTTGCCTTGACCCCCGCCCGCTCATTGACGCCCGTTACCCTTTGGCCGATGGCCTCGAGGCTTTTGCCCACGCGGCGCGCCGGGGCGTGTTCAAGGTGCTGCTGCAGCCGTAGGGGGTGCGGGGGGGCGTTCCATTTGCACCAGCACCATTCCCACCAAAATCAGGGCGCTGCCGCCTATCTGTACGGCCGTCAGGTGTTCGCCCAGGAAGGCCGCCGCCATCAGCGCCGTCATAACCGGCTCTAAGGTTGCCAGCAAGTTGACCACGCTGGCTTCCAGGAAGACCAGTGCCGCGTTGTAAGCCACAAACCCCAACAGCGTGGGGAAGAGCGCCAACACCACCAGCATACTCCAGCCGGTGAGGGAGAGCCGAGGCAGCCATACGGCGCTTTCCAGCGCGGCATTGAGGCCGGCCAGCAGCACCGAAGCCACGCCAAACGTCCAGAAAAGTGTGGTCCACGGGTCGAGCCCGCGTCGGGAGGCCGCTCGCCCGCCCAGGCTGTAAGCCGCGAACATCAGGCCGGAAGCCAGCCCCCACGCCAGCCCTGCGACGTGCAGGTGCCATTGGGCAGGTGTGTAGGCGCCAGAAACCAGCACGCACCCCCCCAGACTGAAGACGACCGCCAGGGCTTTGGGCGTTCCCAGGCTTTCCTGAAACCACCAGTGTGCCAGCAGGGCGGTGAAGCCCGCCGAACTGTAAAGCAGCACGGTGGCAACCGCTGCACCGTTGGCCTGCACTGAGAAAATCCACACTGCGTTGAACAGCGCCAGCACCAGGCCGTAGCCCGCCAGAAAGCCGCCCTGCCCCGCTGGAAAGTGCAGCCGCGCCGGGGCGAAAACGGCCAGCCCCAGCCATAGCCCTGCCGAAATCAGGATATTCCGCCACCAGGCCAGCAGCATGGGCGGCATGGCTTCGTCGGCGACAAGGTAGCGGATGAGAATGCCCGTGGTGGCCCAGAGGGTGATGGCGGTCAGGGCGGCGAGGTAGCCTTTGGCGCGGGGTGTCATGGCGGCTTCAGTGGGGAGCAGTGGGCAGGAGGAAACGTCGCAGGGCTGCGGCCAGTGCCTGGGGAGCATCCAGATGCACCATGTGCGCGGCGTGAGGGATGAGGAAGCGCTGCACCTGGGGGGCGCGGGCAGCGATGGCGTCCGCTAAGGCTGCATATTTGGCGTCGGCTGCGCCGGCGATGTAGGCCACGGGCATCGGCAGGCGGGCCAGGGCTTCCCAGAGCGGCGGTTGGCGTCCAGGACTCATTTCGGCAATCACCCGCGCCATGGCCTCGGTGTGCTGCTGACTGCGTTGGGCAATGAGTGCCTGCCGCCGGGCGTCGGTGGTGATGCCGAACAGCGGCAGGCGATACCAGGTTTCCAGGAAGGCCGTCAGCCCCTCGGCACGAATGGCGGCAGCGCGCGCCTGGTCAGCGCGCTGCCGGGCGTGCCGCTCGGCGGCGTTGGTGAGGCCGGGGTGGGCTGAAACCAGGGCCAGCGCGTGCACCCGCTGGGGAAAGGCCGCCGCGAAGGCTAAGGCCACCCGCCCACCGAGGGAATAGCCCGCGAGCGCAACGAGGGGCAGGTCATGGGCGTCCAGCCAGTCGGCCAACCATCGCGCCCACGCCGCGTAAGATTGGGTGCCAGGGGTGAGGGGCGTTTCCCCGTGGCCGGGGAGGTCGGGCGTCAGGCACCGGTAGCGGCTTCCCAGGGCGGCGGCTACGGCTTCCCAGTCGCGACCGGTGCCCAAGAAGCCGTGCAGGCACACCAGCGGCGGCAGAGAGGCGGCGTTCAATGGCGCTCTCGCCACCGCAGGTAGGTTTTGGTGAGTTCCGCGGCCACCGCAGGCAGCGCCAGCAGCGGCAGCATCAGCCGCCATTGCGTCCAGCCTAAGGGCACCGCGTTGAACACGGTGTTCAGGCCGGGCACGTAGATGACCACTAACAGCAACAGCGCCGAGGTCAGGAAGGCGAGGTTCATCGCGCCGTTGCTGAACAACCCGATTTTGATGATGGGGTAGCGTTCCGAGCGGGCGGTGAAAGCCCGCAGCAGTTCCGAGAACGAGAGGGTCGCGAAGGCCATCGTTTCGGCAAATTCGGGCTGGTTGGGGTGAACGTGCAGCCCGATGGCATACGCCCCTAAGGTGACCGAGGTAATCGCCACGGTTTGAATCGTGATGCCCAGCCACATGGGTTTGTTGATGATGGGCTCGTCTGGCGGGCGTGGGGGGCGTTCCATGATGTCGGGGTCGCCTTTCTCGACGCCCAACGCCAGCGCGGGCGCGCCGTCGGTGATCAGGTTGAGCCACAGCAGTTGAATTGCGGTCAGGGGGGAAGGCAGCCCGGCTAAGGTGGCCAGGAAGATGACCGCAATCTCGGCCAGGTTGCAGGAAAGCAGGTAATAGACGAATTTGCGGATGTTGCTGTAAATCACCCGCCCTTGCTCGATGGCGGCAACGATGCTCGCGTAGTTGTCGTCGGTGAGCACCATGTCGGCGGTTTCTTTGGCGACGTCGGTGCCGGTGATGCCCATTGCGATGCCGATGTCGGCTTTTTTGATAGCCGGGGCGTCGTTCACGCCGTCGCCCGTCATCGCGACCACCTCGCCGTCGGCCTGCAGGGCTTCTACCAGCCGCAGTTTGTGCTCTGGAGAAACACGGGCGAAGACGTCGGCTTCCTCGACGGCTTGCGGCCAGGCTTCGGGGGGCAGGGCGTCGAGTTGTGCGCCGGTAAGCACTTTGTGGCCAGGGCGCAACAGGCCGATGCGCTCGGCGATGGCGCGGGCGGTGTTGGGGTAATCGCCGGTAATCATCACCGTGCGGATGCCCGCGTGTTGCGCCTTGGCTAACGCGGGAATCACTTCGGGGCGCGGCGGGTCGATCATTCCGAACAGGCCGACGAAAATCAGGTCGCTTTCGATGGCTTCGGGGTCGAGGTCTTCCGGCAACTCGGGGATGACTTTGTAAGCCACAGCCAGCACCCGCAGCGCCTGGCCGGTGAGTTCGTCGTTGGCGCGCAGGATGGCTTCCCGCATGGCGGGGGTGAGCGGCTCGGAAACGTCGTCTAAGCGTTGGTAGCGGCTGCACAGCCCCAGCACCACATCGGGCGCGCCTTTGACGGTAACCGCGTAGCCACTGACCTTTTCGGTGGTGAACGGCGAGGCATCTTCGGGGTGGGGTTCGCGGATGGCGTGAATGGTGACCATGCGCTTGCGCGCCGAGTCGAAGGGGATTTCCTGCACCCGGGGGTAGTCCTTTTCCAAAGCCTCTTTGAAGGCCCCGGCCTTGGCCGCCGCGACCACCAACGCGCCTTCCGTGGGGTCGCCCACCACCCGGAAGGTCTGGCGCATGTCCGAAGCGCCTGAGGCTTCTAACAGGGCGTCGTTGTTCAGCGCGGCAATCCAGAGCGCGGTGGTCAGGGCCGGGTATTCCCACGGCGCGACGGGTTGGCCTGCGAGGCGGAATTCGCCTTCGGGGGCGTAGCCCTGGCCGGTGATTTCAAAGACGCGCCCATCGACCCAGAGCCGGGTGGCGGTCATTTCGTTTTGGGTGAGGGTGCCGGTTTTGTCGGAGCAGATGACGGTGGTGGAGCCTAAGGTTTCCACCGAAGCCAGGCGGCGGATGAGCGCGTGGCGCTTGACCATTTCGCGCATCCCCAACGCCAGGCTGATGGTCACCACGGCAGGTAAGCCTTCCGGGACGGCAGCAATGGCCAGGCTGACGGCAATCAGGAACATATCCAGCGGGTTGAAGCCGCGCGCCCAGCCGACCACGAACACCAGCCCACAGACGGCCAGCGCGCCCCAGCCTAAGGTGCGCCCTAACTCGTCGAGGCGCTTTTGCAGCGGTGTGGGTTCAATCTCCACCGCGTGGAGCATTTGGGCAATCATGCCCAGTTGGGTGCGCATTCCCGTGCTGACCACCACCCCGCGCCCGCGACCGTAAGACACTACCGTGCCCATGAAGGCCATGTTTTTCTGGTCGCCCACGGGCACGTTGTCGCGAATCACGATGGTGGCGTCTTTGGTGACCGGTGAAGATTCGCCCGTGAGCGCGGATTCGTCGATGCGCAGGTTGACCGATTCCAGCAGGCGAACGTCGGCGGGCACGTAGTTACCGGCTTCCAGCAGCACGATGTCACCGGGCACGACTTCGCGCGCCGGTACCACCTGCCGCCGCCCATCGCGGATGACGTGGGCTTCCGGCGCGGCCATTTGGCGCAGTTTGGCCAGGGCCTGCTCGGCACGCGATTCCTGCACCAGCCCCAGCGCCGCGTTGAGGATGACGATGGCCATGATGGCGGCGGCTTCTACCCAGTCGCCTAAGGCTGCGGAAACCACCGCGGCTACGATGAGCAGCCAGACCACGAAGTTGTTGAACTGCTCCCACAGTTTGACCCAGAAAGAGGGCGGGGGGGCTTCCGCAAGCTGGTTGGGGCCGTAACGCACCAGGCGTTGGCGGGCTTCGCTGGTGGTCAGACCTTCGGGGGAAGTCGCGAGGTGGCGCAGCGTGGCGTTGGCATCCAGCGCGCGCCAGGTTTTTTCGGCAGGTTCAGAGGTAGAGGGTAGCGAAGGCATGAGGGACTCCGGAAATTGGCAGGCGGTGGGGCAGGGGAGGCCGCTGCTGGACGGGCTATGTGTCTGCCTTAGGGGGTGAGAATCAAGGGAATGCTGTTGAGGTAGAGCACGCCGGGCGGTGTGGTGGCATTTTCGCGTACCACCAGCCGCACATGGGTGGCTTCGTTCACCTGGTAGGGGATGTGGAAGGTGAAAGGCGCATAACCGTCGGCGTTGGCGGTGCCCAGGGGGGCTGTCTGGTAAACCAGCACTTTGCCGGCCCTGTTGATCAGCAGGGCTTCGACCGCGTCGGCTCGCCGCAGCGCCTCACCCACCACGACCACCTCCCCTCCGCCGATGGTTTGATGTGAGATCGGGGTTTGGAACAGGATGGGGCTGCGGTCAGCGGTGTGATAGTTGATTTGCGGCTGGCCTTCTTTGAGCAGCGTCAGTTGAATGGCATTTTGGAAAAGAGGGCGGCCATAGGCGTCGTTGGCCAGCACTTGCAGGCGGCCTGTTTCGGCTTCGCCGCGCACCTCAAAGGGGATTTCGAAGGCAAAGGTGAGCAGCCCGTGGGGGGGCTGGTCTTCACCCAGCCGTAGCAGGCGGCGGTAAAGCAAGCGGCCATCTTCGCCCAGCAGTTCTATCCGTACGGCATCGGTGTAGCGCGTTTGCACGGCCAGCCGCAGTCGGATAGGCGAGGTCACTCGCGAATCGGTGCCGGGGTAAAGGATTTGGAGAATGCCATAGCCCGGGCCTGGAATGCCGGGCGGAGGTTGTGGTGTGGGGGTGATGGTCGGCAGGTTGAGGGGGAAGGGCGTGGGGGTGGGGCTGCCTGCTGGCAAGGGGAGTGTCGGCGAAGCAGTGGGGGCGGGCGTGGCTTCGGGGACCGTGGCGGTGGCCAGGGGGGTGGGGGAAGCCAGCGCTCGCGCGGTCAACGCGATGACCGTGGGGAGGGCGTTGGCAGGAAGAGGCGTGGGGAGCGGCGGGCTAGCCGACGTGCTCAAGGTGCAGCCGCTCAGCAGGGCGGCCAGCAGGAAAGCAGCGGTGGCAAAGAGAGGGGAGCGATGAAGCATGGCGGGCTCCAGGGGATGATTGCGGGCGCTTCGGCAGGCCTGAGCGGAGGGCGCAGCCCGTAGTCGAAGGC
>CAYYRG010000026.1:0-13747 GCA_964474015.1 uncultured Anaerolineaceae bacterium
ACCATTTTGATGCGGAAGGGTTCAGGGGGGTGTTGAGGCATAAACGGCTCCTTTGGGCGAGTGGGGTGCGTCGCACGGGCAACCATTACGCGAGCACCACGGCTTCCAGTGCTTCCAGGCGCGGCGGCACGGTGGTGAGTTCCGGTGCCCGGCGGATGACGGCGTCGGGGTCTTTCAAGCCGTGGCCGGTGCACACGGCGACGATGGTCTTGCCGCGCGGGTCGCATTTGCCGGCGCGGATTTCCGCAGCCAGCCCGGCCAGCCCCGCGGCGGAAGCCGGCTCCACCCACAGGCCCTCTTCCTCGGCCAGCATCTGCTGCATGGCAAGGATTTCGTCGTCGCTGACGGCGACGATGCGCCCGCCCGATTGCTGCGCGGCTTCCAGCGCCTGTTCGCCGCGCGCCGGGCGGCCAATGCGGATCGCGGTGGCGACGGTTTCGGGGTGTTCCACGGGGTGGCCGAGCACCAACGGCGCTGCACCCGCGGCCTGCACCCCCAGCAAGCGGGGCAGCCCCGTGCCTTTGGCTTCGTGATATTGCCTGAAGCCCATCCAATAGGCCGTGATGTTGCCCGCGTTGCCCACGGGCAGGCAGAGCCAGTCGGGGGCATGGCCGAGGGTGTCGCAAATCTCGAACGCGGCGGTCTTCTGGCCTTCCAGCCGGTAAGGGTTGATGGAATTGACCAGCGCGAGGGGATGCTTGCGGCTGATTTCCACCACCAGGCGCAGGGCATCGTCGAAGGAGCCTTCGACCTGCACCACCTGCGCGCCATAAGCCAGCGCGCCGGCCAGTTTGCCCAGCGCCACCTTGCCTTCGGGAATCAGCACGACGGCGCGCAGCCCGGCGCGGGCGGCATAGGCCGCGGCCGAGGCCGCGGTGTTGCCGGTGGAGGCGCAGATGACGGCCTTCGCCCCTCGTCCCACCGCTTCGCTCACTGCAGCGGTCATGCCGCGATCTTTGAACGAACCGGTGGGGTTCAGTCCTTCGTACTTGACGAACAACTGGAACCCGCCGCCCAGCCGCTCGGCCAGCCGCGGGGCCGGCACCAGGGGAGTGTCGCCCTCCAGCAGGGAAATCACCTGCGTGTGGGAGGGCAGGTCGAGCCAGGAACGGTAACGTGAGATGACACCAGCGTAAGGCATTTTCGTCTCCTTGGGCGGGCGGGCTAACGCGAGGCGTCGGCGGATTTGAGGGCGAAATAAGCCTCCATCACCCGGCGCACAATGGGGCCGGCCACCACCGCGCCTTCCCCACCATTATAAAGGAATGCCACCACGACAATCTCGGGATCGTCGTAGGGGGCGTAGGCCACCGTCCAGCCGTGGGTGGGCCAGTCGCCGCGGCGGCAGAGATGCCGCTGCTGGGCTTTGTTGTCGCAATATTCCGCGGTGCCGGTTTTCCCCGCTACCGCGATGGGGAAGCCCTGAAAGACGCGGTGCAGCGTGCCGTGGATGCCATCGGTCACGGCCAGGCGCATGCCGCGTTGCACCTGCTTGATGGCCCACGGGTCCACGGTTTTCAACTGGCCGGTCCACTTGCAGCGTCCGATGCCGCCGGGGTTGCGATAGATCTTGATGATGGGGTCGGTGGTGATATCCCAGCGCACTTTGGGCTTGAACGGTTCGATGACCTTGCCTTCGGCATCGACGACTTCGTAGCGCACGGTGGGCTGCATCTGCACGCCGTTGTTGGCAATGGTGGCTGCCGACATGAGCACTTGCAACGGCGTGCCCAACACATAGCCCTGCCCCACGCTGGCAAGGTAAGTGTCGCCGGTTGACCAGTTTTCGCCTTTGTAGATCCGCTTCCAGGTCGGGGTGGGAATCAGGCCGGTGGCTTCGCCGGGCAGGTCGATGCCGGTGCGGTCGCCGTAGCCCAAGGCATGGGCGTAGGTGCCCAGGCGGCAGATGCCCAGGCCGGGGTTGATTTCGTCGTCGTAGCCGCCGCCGAGTTTGTAGAAGCACACATTGCTGGAATAGGCAATGCAGTGCAGGAAGTCGATTTTGCCGAAGCCGCCTTCTTTGTAGTTGTGGTCGTAAAACTTCTCCGCTTTGCCGGGGTCGTTGGCGTAATACTTGTTGGCCAGAGTAATGATGCCCGGCGCGTCGATAATCTGATCGAGGGTGACGATGTGCTCGTTCATCGCGCCGGTGCCGGTGACGATTTTGAACGTCGAGCCGGGGGCGTATTCGCCCGAAATGGCGTGGTTGAGCAGGGGGTTTTCCGGGTCGGCGGCCAGTTGCTGGTAATAGTAAGCGGGGATGAAGCGCGCCATGCGGTTGTTTTCGTACGTCGGGTACGAAACCATGGCGAGGATTTCGCCGGTTTTAGGGTTCATGGCGATGACCACGCCGCTTTGGGTGCGTGGCGCGCCGTCAGGCATGGGGTAACGTTCGTTCACATATTTGATCTGGTTGACCAGAATGTGATAGGCAGCGTCTTGCAGGCGGGTGTCGATCGTGAGCACCAGGTTTGCCCCCGGTTTGGGGGGCTGGGGCTCTTTCAGGTCGCGCAGAATGTGCCCGGCGACGTCCACCTCGACCGTGCGGTGGCCGTTGGTGCCGGCCAGCAGGTCCTGGTAAGAAAGTTCCACGCCGGCATAGCCCACTTTGTCGCGGTTGGGCACCAGCCCTTTGTTTTTGTAGTAATCGACCAGCGCCTTGGGCACCGGCCCCAGGAAGCCCACCACGTCGGCGGTCAGATAGCCAGTGGGGTAGTCACGGATGGGGTCTATCTCGATGCCTACCCCCGGCCAATCGGCTGCCCGTTCGCGAATGATCATCGCGGTTTTGCGCGGAATGTCGCATTTGATTTTCACGGGGCGGTAAGGCGCAAAGGTTTCACCGAAATTCACAATCTGGCGAATGCCCTGGTCAGAACGGCAGGGCACGTAAGGGTGTTCCTTGTCTACCGTGCCATAACTCACCGGCACGCCGGTAAGGGCCGAGAGCTGGCGGTAGATGGCGTCTACCTTGCCGGGGTCGTCGGGCAGGTAAGCGGGGGTAATGACCAGGGTGTAGGAAGCCACATTGCGCGCCAGCACCACGCCGTTGCGGTCGTAAATTGCGCCGCGCGGCGCGGGGATATTGAGTTCCTCGACGCGATTGGCGTTGGCGCGGGCAATCCACTCGTCGTAACGCAGCACCTGCAGGTCGAACAGGCGCGCGACAAAGGCCAGCAGCACCAACCCAATCACGGCTGCGGTGACTCCCAGCCGCCAGCCTTCCAGCGGCGCAGAAGTGATTTCGGGTTCGCCGTTCATAGTTGCACCTCTTGGCCTGGGAAGAACCAGGCTGCCCATTCGTCCATCAGGCTGTAAACTGGCAAGGCGAACAGCAGGTTGAGCAGCATGCTGGGGAAGACCACCCGGTTGAGGGATTCCACCAGGGGAAGGGGACTACGCAGCACGAAGCGTAAATAGCCCCAGGCCAGCCCCTGGGTGACCAGGGTGCCGACCAGCACCACCGTGAAAAAGGCGAAGAAGGAAGCATGCCATAGTTTTCGCCGCAAAAGCATGGCAAAGCCCGCGGCAATGCCGTAGCCAAGCACAAAAAGCCACCACGGCAGCGCCGAGAGCGTGCCCACCATCAGCCCGGCCAGCACCACCCACACCCAGGAGGCGGGGGCGTCTTCGTGCATGTACCAGGCGGCGAGGGTCAACAGCACGACGTCAGCCGCCCCTTGTAAAAGGTGGATCTGGCTGAACACTGCGCTTTGCAGGGCGGTTGCTAATGCCAGCACCACCAGCCCGGAAAGCGAAGCCATCATGGCGCGCCCCCTGGCGGTTTGGTGAGCGGGGTGACGTCCACCGGGCGGAAGTTGACAATCACCAACACAATTTGCAAGCGCCGGAAGTCCACCACCGGCTGCACGGCGGCTTCCTGGAAGAGCGCATAAGAGAGTTTGCGCACGCTCACGATTTGCCCGGCCAGGATGTTGGGGGGGTAGCGTCCACCCAGGCCAGAGGTCAGCACCAGGTCGCCGGGCTTGATTTTGGCGTCCAGCGAAACCATATCCAGCGAAAGCTCGCCGGTCAGGCTGCCGACCAGCACCGCGTTGGTGTGGGAAGGCTGTACAACGACATCAACGGCGGAGTTGGTATCGGTAATCAATTGCACGCGGGCCGCGTTGGGAATCACCGCGGTAATGTGCCCCACCAGCCCCTCGGCGCTGACCACGGGCATGCCCACCCGCAGGCCGTCGTCGGAGCCGCGGTTGATGATGATGTAATGCAAGAAGGGGCTGGGGTCGCGCCCAATGACCTGGGCGGCTTTGTATTCGTTCTGCGGATGGGCGCGGGCAAAATCCAGCAGCGCCGAAAGCAATTCCGCTTCGGCCAGTTGCTGTTGCAGGGTCACCACTTCGGTTTGCAAGCGGCTGACCTCGGCCTTGAGTTGCTGGTTTTCGGCGCGTAGGGTGTTGACGTCTTTGGGCGCGTTGAGATAAGCCCGAATGCCCTGGTAAGCCCGGGCCAGCCACGCCTGCACCGACAAAACCGGCTGGGTGCTCAAGCGTGTCAGCGGCGTCAGATAGCCCCCCAACGAAAGCGCCAGCAGTCCAACGACCACCAACGCAATCACCAACGCCCGTAAGGTGCGAGGGGAAAATTTCATCGCAAGCGCAAGGCGGGGAAACCCGCCCTCAGGCTATGTTCTCCATGTCGACGAGGAACTGGCTGTTGGTGCGGAAGTCTTCCAGCACCATGCCGGCGCCGCGCGCCACGCAGCTTTGCGGGTCGTCGGCCACCCAGGCGCGCAGGTTGAGTTCGTCGGTAATGCGCTCGGCCAGTCCCTGTAATTGGGCCCCGCCGCCGGCTAAGGTGATGCCGCTTTCCATCAGGTCGGCAATGATGGCCGCGGGGGCTTCGTCGATGGTGTCGCGGATGGTGTCCATGATGGTCTGCACCGGCCCGGCGATGGCTTCCCGAATCTCAATAGATGAGACCTCGATCGCTTCGGGCAGGCCGGTGACCAGATTGCGGCCGCGCACCACCGCGGTTTTCTCTTCCGGCAAGGGGTGCGCCGAGCCAATCTGGATTTTGATCGTCTCAGCCATTTGCTCACCGATGAGCAGGTTATACTTGTTGCGCAAATATTGCACGATGGCCTCGTCCATCTCGTCGCCCGCCACCCGGAGGGAGCGGGAAACCACCGTGCGCCCGACCGAAAGCACCGCCACCTCGGTGGTGCCGCCGCCGATATCCACGATCATGTGCCCCTGAATTTCGCCAATGGGCAGCCCGGCACCAAGGGCGGCGGCCACCGGCTCTTCGATCAGGTGGGCTTCCCGCGCACCGGCTGCCATGGCCGCGTCGTACACGGCGCGCAGTTCCACCTCGGTGACGCCCGCAGGCACGCCAATGACCACCCGCGGATAGGGCGCGGGCACGATGCTTTGCTCGTGCGCCTTCCCGATGAGATGCTCTAACATCGCTTCGGTGATGTCGAACTCGGAAATGACGCCATCGCGCAAGGGGCGGATGACCAGCACGTTAGCAGGGGCGCGTCCGGCCATGCGCTTGGCCGTGCTGCCCACGGCCAGCGGCTGGCGGGTGCGCTTGTCGACCGCGACCCAGGAAGGCTCATTCACCACGATGCCTTTCCCACGGATGTAAACCAGGGTATTGGCTGTACCCAGGTCAATGCCGATATCCAACGCGAAAAAACTCAGCAGCCAACTGATAGGGTTGAACAAAACCAGGCTCCTGCAAGGGGGATGGCTTAGCAAGCGTTAAGCGCACCCATTATACCATTGGGAAAAATACCCTCGGCGCCCTTTCTTTGGGCAGGCGATGGTATAATGAGAAACACAGCGGGTTGCAGCAATCCGAGCGCGCGCGGTTTTCCCGCGCTGCGATTTCGTGTAGAGGAGTTTTTGTATGTCCGGACATTCCAAATGGTCAACCATCAAGCGCAAGAAGGCCGCTGAAGATGCCAAGCGCGGCAAAATCTTCACCCGCCTGGCGCGAGAAATCACCTTAGCAGCGCGGGAAGGCGGCGGCGACCCAGAGGCCAACGTGCGCCTGCGCCTGGCCATTGAGCGCGCCAAAGCCGCCAACATGCCCAAGGATAACATCGAGCGCGCCATCAAGCGCGGCACGGGTGAAGACAAAGAGAGCGGCAACTTCGAGGAAATTTATTACGAGGGCTATGCCCCCCACGGCGTGGCGCTGATGATTTACTGCGTCACCGACAACCGCAATCGCACCGTCTCCGACGTCCGGCATATTCTCAGCCGCTACGGCGGCAGCATGGGCGAGGGGGGCTCGGTGGCGTGGCAATTCGAGCGGATGGCTTACTTCGCCATCCCTGCTGAGGGGCAAGACCCCGACACCATCTTCGAACTGGCCGTCGAAGGCGGCGCCGAGGACGTCAAATTCGAAGATGATCTGATCGAAATCTTTGGGCCGGTCGATTCCTTCAAAACCATTGGCGACCAGTTGCGCCAGGCCGGCATTCAGCCCGACGAAGCCGGCTTGAAAATGATCCCCAAGCAGGAAATGGAACTTGCTCCCGAACAGACCATCCAGGTGCTCAAAGTGATCGAGGCGTTGGAAGAACTGGACGACGTCCAGGAAGTCTATTCCAACCTCAGCATCAGCGAAGAAGCCCTTGCAAAGATGGAAGCCGCCTGAGCGCGGCCGCGCAAACATGCCTTCCGGGCCGCTGAGGCGCTGCAAGCGCGGCAAGCGGGAAGCCGCACAGCGGTAAAGCCTCAGTGGCCTTTTCATAGGTGCAGCCCGTGCTCGTTCTCGGTCTCGACCCCGGCACTGCCACGACCGGCTATGGATTCGTCCGAGCCACCGCCGATGGCCGCTTCACGGCCATCGATTACGGCGTCATTCTCACACCGGCCAAAACCCCCCTGGCCGAACGCCTGCAGATGCTCTACGAGCGCTTGCAGGCGCTGCTGCGCCGCTACCCTCCCGATGGCGCAGCGGTGGAGAAACTGTTCTTCCAAAAAAATGTCACCACGGCTATGAGCGTAGGGCAGGCGCGCGGGGTGCTCTTGCTGGCGCTGGCGCAGGCCGGGCTGAGCGTGGCGGAATACACCCCCAACGAAATCAAGGAAAGCGTCACCGGTTACGGCAGCGCGGGCAAAATGCAGGTGCAGCGCATGGTGCAAATGCTGCTGGGCCTGGAAGCCCCGCCCCGTCCCGATGACGCTGCCGATGCCCTTGCCGTGGCTCTCTGCCATGCCCAGCATCTTCGCTGGCAAAGCCACCTGACCCAGAGGCAACGATGATCGCCTTCCTGGAAGGCACCCTTGCTGCTCGCCACGAAGACCGCCTGACCGTGCAGGTGGGCGCGGTGGGGCTGTGGGTTTTCGTCCCCCGCCCGCTGGCCGAGCGCCTGACCGTTGGGCAACCGGTGGCGCTCCATACCCACCTGGTGGTGCGGGAAGACGCCCTCACCCTCTACGGCTTCGAGACGGCTGAAGCGCGCGACCTGTTCATTCTGTTGTTGGGCGTGAACGGGGTTGGGCCGCGGCTGGCGCTGAGCATCCTTTCGGCGCTGGCGCCGACGGCGCTGCGGCGCGCCGTTTTCCAGGAACAGGCCGACGTCTTCCAGCGGGTGCCCGGTGTGGGCAAGAAAACAGCCCAGAAAATCGTGCTGCACCTGCAAGACCGCCTGCGCCCCGACGACACCCTCACTGCCGTAGCCGCTTTGCCCGACGCCGATAGCGAGGTGCTGGAAGCCCTCATTGCGTTGGGTTACAGCGTGGTGGAAGCCCAAACGGCCATTCAGGCCCTGCCTTCCGACGCTCCCCCTGATGTGGAAACGCGCCTGCGGCTGGCGCTTCAATCGTTGAGCCGCTAAATTCCCCTTTTTGGAGTCAGAATCATGCCCGAAGAAAGCATCATGCCCGAAGAAAGCACCCCCGTGACCGAGAGCCCTGCTACCCCTTCTGAAAGCGAAGCCCCGGCCACCTGGCACGACCCGGCCAAAGTGCTCCGCTTTGCCGTGATTGCTCGCGTCACTGCCCGCATCATCCTGGCACTCATTGTTGCCGGGCTGGGCTACGTCACCTACCAGGTCGTTCACAACGCTTCGATGACCGGCCAAAGCGCCTGGAGCAACCTGCTGATGCAATACCTGGCCTTCATTTCGCTCATCATGGCTGTCGTGGTGATGGAAGGCATTGCCTACTTCCTGGAAATCATGGTTGACATCGAAGAGAATACGCGGAAGTAGCATGGCATTTTCTCTCCACAATCAGACAATAGCCTTCATCGGCCCGGGTACGATGGCCGAGGCGATGATCACGGGGCTGCTGCGCGAAAAGGTTGCCCTGCCGGAGCACATCATCGCGGCAGGGCCGCGGCAGCAGCGCCTGGAACGGCTGGCAAAGCGGCATGGCATTCGCACCACCCGCGAGAATGCCGCCGCGGCTGCGGAAGCCGACGTGGTCGTGCTTTCGGTCAAACCCCAGGTGCTCCCGAAGGTGCTGCCCGAACTGCACGGCAAGGTTCGCGCTACGGCGCTGGTGCTTTCCATCGTGGCGGGTGCGACGGTGGAGCGGTTGGGCAGCGGCCTGGGGCACGCTGCTATCGTGCGGGCTATGCCCAACACCCCTGCCCAAATTGGCATGGGCATCACGGTGTGGACGGCCTCTGCCGCGGTGAGCGCCGCCCAGCGGGAAACCGCCCGCGGGGTGCTCACTGCCCTTGGCGACGAGATTTTCATGGAAGACGAAGTGTATCTGGATATGGCGACTGCACTTTCCGGCACTGGCCCGGCCTATGTTTTCCTCTTCATGGAAGCATTGGTGGATGCCGGTGTGCATTTGGGCTTCCCGCGACGGGTGGCCGAGCAACTGGTCGTGCAAACGGTCAAAGGTTCGGCAGCCTATTACGAGCGGCAGCAAGGGGAAGTGCATCTGGCGCATCTACGCAATCAGGTCACTTCGCCCGGCGGCACTTCGGCTTCGGCGCTTTATTATCTGGAAAAGGCGGGCTTTCGCACGGCGATTTCGCGCGCCGTGTGGGCGGCCTATGAGCGGGCGCTGACCCTTGCCCAAAACGGCAAGCCGCAGCCGCCGAAATAAGCGCGTCGCGCCGCGAGTGCCTGGCAATCGCGGCCAAAGTCTCCGCATAGGATGCCATGCGGGCAAAGCGCTGCTCAAAAATTCCTGAGACGTGCGCCGTCGCGGGGCAGGTGGTTTTCCGCCTGCCTCGCGCTGCGTTGCTCGCCCCTCTCCTTGCCAGGATATGCTAAACTAAGAACGGTTTGACCCTCACTCCGCTTTCTCTGCGAAAGGAGCAACCGATGGACGAAAAGGAAAAACTTCTCAACCTGATGCGCTTTTGGCTGTTTGGCACGTTCGTGATCGTTTTCGCCGCCGTGACGGCCTATATTGGCATTTTCAGCAACCGTAACTGGTGGCTGGCCATCAAGGCCGG
This sequence comes from uncultured Anaerolineaceae bacterium, assembly GCA_964474015.1. Classification (GTDB taxonomy): domain Bacteria; phylum Chloroflexota; class Anaerolineae; order Anaerolineales; family DRMV01; genus DRMV01. Next base: position 9,403 of record CAYYRG010000026.1, read on the forward strand.
ATTCCCCATTTGGGGGCTGAGCGCCGTGCTGGCCGTGATCTGGTATTACCTCTACAAGTGGTATCTTTCTCGAAAATAGGACGCCTCGCAAAACAAGACCAGCCTGCCTCAATCCAGGGCAGGCTGGTTGCTTTTGCAAAAGCCCCACGAAACACGTGGCAATCTCAACAAAGGGGCGCTCAGAAGAGCGGCGCCATGGTGCTCAGCACCCGCCGGGCAATTACCAGGCGCTGAATTTCGCTGGTGCCCTCGCCGATGGTCATCAGGCGGGTGTCGCGATACATCCGCTCGACAGGGTATTCCCGGCTGTAGCCATAGCCGCCGTGAATCTGGATGGCGTTGCGGGTGACGCGCTCGGCCATTTCCGAAGCGAAAAGTTTGGCCATCGCCGCGGCATGGGTAAAGGGTTTGCCCTGGGCTTTGAGCCAGGCCGCGTGATAGACCATCAGGCGGGCGGCGTGGATTTCCGTGGCCATGTCGGCCAGCATGAACTGGATGGCCTGGCGGGCGGCCAAAGGCTTGCCGAAGGCCATGCGTTGCTGGGCGTAGGCAACGGCTTCTTCGAAGGCGGCCTGGGCAATGCCCAGGGCCAGCGCGCCGATGCTGATGCGGCCTCCATCCAGCACTTGCAGGGTCTGGTACATGCCCTGCCCCGCTTCGCCCAGCAGGTTTTCGCGCGGCACGCGGACGTTTTCGTAAGTGATGGCATGGCTGTGGGTGGTGCCCAGGCCCATCTTCTTTTCCGGTGGGCCGACGTGCAGGCCGGGGGTGCTGGTGGGCACCACGATCAGGCTGAGACTGTGGCTGCTGCGTTCCGGCGAAGTGCGGACTAAGGTCACGATGTAGTCGGCATCGCCGGAATTGGTGATCCACATTTTGCTGCCGTTGATGACCCAATAGTCGCCTTCCAGTTCGGCGCGGGTTTTCACGCCTTTGAGGTCAGAGCCCGCGTCGGGTTCGGTCAGGGCCAGGGCCGCGAGGCGCCCCGGCTGGCCGCTGACCACGCGCGGCAGGAAGCGCTTTTTCTGCTCTTCGTTGCCGAACATCACAATGGGGGCACACCCCAAACCATTGTGCGCCGCGACCACCAGTGCCGTGCCGCCGTCGCCCCAGCCGAGTTCTTCGATCGCGATGGCAAAGGCCAGCGGGTCCACCGCACTGCCGCCGTAGGCTTCCGGCACGCTCATCCCCATCAGCCCCAGTTGCTCACCGCCTTTTTGCAACGCGGGCCACATGGTTTCTTCCCGCTCGTTGTATTCGGCTGCCAGCGGCTTGATTTCTTTGACGACGAAGTTGTGCACAGCGTCGCGCCACATCTTCAATTCGGGGGAAAGGGCAAAATCCATGGTGTCCTCCTGTGCGGGTCGGGTATGAAGCAACAAAAAACGCGCCTTGCGGCGCGCGGGTTACCTTTGAGGCGGCGTGGGAAGGTCGGTCGGCACCATGTGTTCGGGCATTCTCACAAGCACGGCCTCGCCAGTCACGCAGGCCTCGCCGTTGGCATATACCGTGGTTTCGACGACCACCTTGCGGGCTTTGACTTCTTTGATGCGGCCACGGGCTTCCAACGTCACGCCTAAGGGGGTGGGTTTGAGATAATTGACGTGCAAAGCCGCTGTTACGAAGCGCGGCACGGGGGCGTCGTCGCCGGGTTCGTGGCCCTCGGCGCGGTAGGCGGCCAGGGCCGCGCTGCCCGTGCTGTGGCAGTCGATGAGTGAAGCCAGCAGCCCGCCATAGACAAAACCGGGAATGGCAATGTGATAGGGCTCGGGCGTGAAGCGGGTTACCGTTTCGTCGCCGTCCCAGGCCGTCTGGAAGTGGTGCCCGTGGGCGTTGTAGCGCCCGCAGCCGTAGCACCAGGCCAAATCGTCGGGGTAGTAATCTTGAATGTAAGGGGATGCAGCCATAAACACCTCGGCAAAAGTGAGATGAAATGCAAGGGTATTTCTATTCTATCCCAGGGTGCGCGAAAAGAGGGGCAGGAAGAGGCCCTCTGGGGCGATAAATATGCCCCTGGCGCCCGGCAAGGGCTCAGGGGCAGGAAGGCAAATTCCGGCAGGCTGTGGTCAATTTAGGGAGCGTGTTCCCCTTCTTCTTTTTTCCCCGGCTCTTGCGGCGGCGTGTTGAGGTCTTCCCACAGGCGCTCCAGAGCCTCCACGTCGCCTTCTCGCGCCAGCAGCGTCAGCACGTCGCCGCTTTGCAGGCGGGTGTCGCCGTGGGGCAAAACGGTTTCCCCGCCCCGGTCAATGTGGATGAGGAGGAATGTTTCCGGCAGATGGACTTCGGCCAGGGTTTTGCCCACCAGGGGCGAATCAGGCGGCACGACGAAGCGCGCCTCGGCGGTGCCGGGCGGCACGCCGGGAAGTTCCCCCACGGCAAAGCCGCGCCGCACCATGCCGAGTTCGTAGGCGTGCACGATGTCGTTGCGGCGAATGACGCCCAGCAGTTTGCGCGGGTTCTTGCGGTCTACCACGGGCAGGCGCGAAATGTCGCGGGGGGCCATCCGTTGGGCCACGTCGCGCAGGGTTTCGTCGGGGTAGGCCACCACCACCGAGCGTACGGCAATGTCGCGTACCTTCAGGCTGGGGTCGTTGCCGCGCCGGCCTTCGATGGCGCGGCGGTAATCGGCCAGTGAGACAATGCCCCACAGGTTGCCGTGCTCATCCACTACGGGGAAGCCGTGGCTGTTGGTTTGCAGAAACAGGCCGCCCAGGCTGGCTGCCGGGATGTCGGGGGAAACCGTGACCGGATTGGCATCCATCACCTCGGCAACCTTGACCGAGGCCAGCACATCCATATCGCGCCCGCGGAACAGGCGAATGCCCCGGCGCACGAGTTTGAGGGTGTAGATGGATTCCGGCTCCATGCGCTCGGCGACCACCACGCTGACCACCACGGCGGCCATCAGAGGCAGCAAGATGCGGTAGTCGTCGGTGAGTTCGAAGACGATCATGATGGCCGTGAGCGGTGCGCGGGCCGCGGCGGCAAACACCGCCGCCATGCCCACGGTGGCATAAGAGCCCGCCCCGGCGGCAATCGTGGGCAGCATTTTGTGCACCACCCAACCGAAGGTGCCCCCTGTCATCGCTCCCATGAACAGCGCGGGCGCAAACACCCCCCCTGAATTGCCTGCCCCCAGCGTGAGCGAGGTCGCCGCCAGTTTGAGCACCACCAGCACCACCATCAACGTCAGTGAGAGGTTGCCCAGCAAGGCATCTTCGATGACGGGGAAGCCCGACCCAAAGACGTGGGGCAGCCCTTTGTGCAACGGCACCCCGAGGCGCAATTCGTCGGCGGGCACGAAGCCCAGCCCCAAAATCTGGGGGTAGAGGTAGCCCATCGTGCCCAGCAGCAAGCCCCCCACCGCAGGTTTGAGCCAGGCGGGGAAATCCCAGTTGTCGAACAAATCTTCGGTGAAATAGAGCGCCCGAATGAAGGCTACCCCGATGAGCGCCCCCAACACGCCGAGCAGCAGGTAAATCAAAATTTCCCAGCCGCTACGGGTGGCATAAAAGGGAATGCCGAAAGCGGGGCGGTCGCCCAAAATGCTGCGGGCGATGGTGCTGGCTGTCACGGCGGAAAGCACCACGCTGCTCAGGTCGCGCAGGGTGAGTTCCCCCAAGATGACCTCGATGGCAAATAACACCCCTGCGATGGGCGCGTTGAAGGTGGCGGCAATGCCTGCCGCTGCCCCTGCCGCCACCAGGTTGCGCGTGCGGCTTTCCGAGAGGCGAAACCACTGGGCTAACGTCGAGCCGAAGGCCGCCCCCACCTGCACGATAGGCCCTTCACGCCCCGCCGAGCCGCCTGAGCCAATGCAGGCCGCTGAGGCCGCTACTTTTGCCACCACGACCCGCGGGCGGATGCGCGCCCCCTTCAGCGCAATGGCTTCCATCACTTCGGGGACGCCGTGGCCTTTGGCCTCGGGCGAAAAAAAGGCGATAATCGGCCCGGCGACCAGCCCGCCAATCACCGGGGCGACGATGTACCACCCGCGCCCCAACTCGGGCCACACTTTGGGCAGGTGAAAGAAAAGCCCGCGTTCTACCCATGAAATCAGTTCGATGAAAAACACTGCGCCCACAGCAGTGCCTGCACCAATGAGCGCAGCCAACAACAGCCAGGCCGTCATGCCTGAAGCGTGTACCCGGTCGAGCACCCGCTCCCAGGCAACCTGACGGGGAGACAATGACGGGATTTCCTGCAAAACGCACTCCTCAAAGCAATGTTTGGCAGGGGAACGTCTCGCGCCCCACTTCTGGCCGGGCACAAAGCGAACGCCTGCCAGCAAACTGCAGTCCATTATACAACGGATTTATGTCCAAAGGCGGTATAATCTAAGAGC
>CAYYRG010000027.1:0-3211 GCA_964474015.1 uncultured Anaerolineaceae bacterium
CAGCCTTCGGCGCTGGCGGAGAGGGCTTTGTGCGGCTCAACTTTGGCTGCCCCCGCCCCCTGCTGGAGGAGGGCCTGGAGCGCATTGCCCGGGCCGTGCGGCGGTATCACTGAGGGCGCCCTGGCGCGTTGGCCGCTTCGCTTATCCCATAGGCTTCTTTGAGACAATTAATGGCGAAAACAACACCGGCACGGTGGCGGGGGCTCACCGTGCCGGTGCAAAAGTCGCTAACCGGGAAGACTAAGGTTGCGAAGGCGCAGGCAGTTGCTGCTGTTGTTGCCGTTGGAGGGTTGCCAGGATTGCCTGCACTTGCTGTTCAATGTCAGGGGGCAATTTAGGGTCGGTAGGGATGTATTGCTGCCAGATGTCGTAAATTTCAATCTGGGCCTTGGCTTTGACCTGCGCCAGCCAGTTTTGGAAGGCTTGCTGTTGCAGCTTCTGGTATTCGTAGTTGTTCACGGGGCGTTCTTCATGTCCCAGGACCTGGATGATGTGCCAGCCGTATTGGGTTTGGATGGGCTGGCTGATTTCGCCGACTTTCAGGTTGAAGGCGGCGTCTTCAAAGGCTTTGACCATCTGACCGCGACCGAACCAGCCCAACATTCCGCCTTTGTCTTTGCTGCCGGGGTCGATGGAGTATTTTTTCGCTAATTCGCTCCAATCACCGCCGTCGAGCAGCTTTTGGCGGACTTCCTGGGCCGTTTTCTCGTCTTTGACCAGGATGTGCCGTGCCAGCACCTCTTCTTGGGTGTGAGGCAGGTCGGCGGTGATGGCCTGGTACAGTTTCTTGCGGTAAATCTGGTCGCGCATAATGTCGCGAATGTCTTTTTCGCTCAGCCCGGCCAGTTTTTTCATTTGGTCGAGATAGTTCTGGAAGGCCTTCTGATAGGCTTCTTTGGTGTAGGGCGTGGGCGTGGGAGGCTGTGCCGTGGGCGGGAAAGTAGCCGTGGGTGTGGGAGAAACCGCCGGCGTGGGGGTAGGCGGCAGAGGGGTGGCCGTCGGCGGCAGGAGCGCTAACTGGGTGGGGGAGTAGGTGGGGGTGGGTATTTCCGTGGGCACGGCTTCTGGCGTGGGCGTGCCGTTGGGGTAATAGCCCCAGGCTTCCTGAAGCGCCTTGTCGATTTCGGCGTCGGTGACCGTGATGCCGCGCGCTTTGGCTTCCTGAATGATGAGTGTTTCATCCACCAGCCCCTGGATGACCTTTTGCCCCATGGTCTGGGGATTGTTCAGCTCTTGTGTCCATGCTTGCAGTTGCTGACCGAAATAGCCCAACAACATGGGGTTTTGCAGCAGCGTCTGCATGTTCTTGATGAGGTTTTCGGTTTGCATGACGTAAGTGGCGCGTTGGAAGCGGACGCGCTTTTGGAATTGCCCCACGGTGATGACCTCGCCGTTCACTCTGGCGACGGCTTTGCGAGCCTGAAAAACGGTTTGATCCAGGTAGCCCCAGCCTAAAATGCCGGCCAGCACAACGACAAAAGCCGCCGCGCCGATCAAAATCATGCGTTGTTGTTGCTGCACGCGGCGGGAAACATGCTTGTGTTTGCGGCTGAGTTCTGAGGCTTTAACTTTTGTGCGTTTCGCCATAAAATACTCCTCTTTTTTACACAACAGGGCATAGGGTAACGAAAGACCCTATGCCCTGAAAGGGTGCCTGGAAAGAATGGAAGTTAGCGAACCGAAACTTCGCCGACGAAGGGCAACAGGGCCAGATGGCGGGCGCGCTTGATGGCCCGCGCCAGCTGGCGCTGGTGTTTGGCGCAAGTGCCCGTTTGGCGGCGGGGGCGGATTTTGCCATCGTCGGTGATATAACGGCGCAGCAGGTCAACCTGCTTGTAGTCAATGTGGTCGATCTTTTCAACACAGAACTGGCACACTTTCGGGCGGCTGTAATAGCGCCGCCGTTGGTTGTTGTTTGCCATAGTCAAGCTCCTTCCTGACGCTTGCAGAAGTTAGAAGGGGAATTCGTCTTCTGGAATCTCGTGAGATTCTTCGTGTTCGGCGGGGGGGTCTTCAATGGCGTGGCTGCTATGGTTGTCGCCGTCGGCTTTCAGGTGCTTGCGGTCGCCCAGGATGATCATCTCGTTGGCGACGATTTCGGTGCGGATGTGCTGCGTGCCGTTGTCGTCTTGCCAGCGATAATTTTTCAGGCGGCCTTCGATGTAGACCTGTTGCCCTTTGCGGAGCAATTGGTGGCAAATTTCGGCCAGATTGCCCCAGGCAACCACGCGAAACCATTCGGTTTCGGTGCGGCGGTCACCGTTGGCGGTGTTCCAGCTGCGGCTGGTAGCCACGTTGAAGGTGGTCACGGCACGGCCCGAGGGGGTGTAACGCATTTCCGGGTCGCGGCCCAAGCGGCCAATCAGCATCACCTTGTTCAAACCACGGCTCATCATTCACTCCTTACACCAATACACGCGGGTCAAAACGGGGAAAGCAGCCGCTGGATGGGGAAACGCCGGTGCTATTCGTCTATGCGGGTGACCAGATAGCGCATGATCGGTTCGTGCAGGCGCATGTTGCGTTCCAGTTCGGCCACAGCCGTAGGCGGCATCTTGGCTTCCAGGAGAACATAATAGCCTTCGCGACGTTTCCGGATAGCGTACGCCATTCGCCGTTTCCCCCACGGCTCGACTTTCGTGACTTCGCCACCCGCAGCGGCGATCCACCCTTTGACCTTTTCGGTCGTTTCGCTGAGGGCATTTTCATCCAGGTCGGGGTGGGCAATGAAAACAATCTCGTACGGACGCATAGGACCTCCTTTCCTTGGGGTTGCCTCCGGCGGAGGAGCCGGAAGCGGAATATGGGTCGCGTGGGTGCGCGACAACGGGCGTAAGTGTAGCATGGAGCGCTGCTTTTGAAAAGGTTTTTGTCAATTTTTCGCCCGTGGCCGTGTCTTTTTATGGTAAGATTACCCCTTGCAAGCGCCGGAAAATCCCTGTATAGGAGAGGAGGTGGTGTAAGGCAAGTTTGTTCCATGAACACGGAGGGAAGAGCGCCTGGCCCGTGGGTGACCGCGGGTGACGAGGATGAGGGTTCCTCACCGCGAGGTGAGGCTAACCGGCGGTTGCCGGGAAAATCGAAAGATCGGCGGATGCCCTCACGGGGTCGCCACGCCCCGTCCCTCCCACAACAGGGGGAAGACCAGAACCTCGGCGACAACATCGCGCGGGTAACCGGGCGGTCAAAACGCCGAGGCGTGGCGTTCCAC
>CAYYRG010000027.1:3311-5200 GCA_964474015.1 uncultured Anaerolineaceae bacterium
CCCCTACAACTTCGTGCTTTGGAGGTTTTCCCTCATGTGTGGCATCGTTGGCTACATTGGGCCGCGTGACGCGACCCCTATTGTGCTTAATGGCCTGAAGCGGCTGGAATATCGCGGCTATGACTCGGCAGGGCTGGCCGTGCTGACCCCCGAAGGCGTGGAAGTGCGCCGTGAAGTTGGCAAACTGCACCGCTTGCAAACGCTGGTGGAAGCGGAACCGTTGTCGGGGCACCTGGGCATTGGCCATACCCGTTGGGCCACCCACGGTGAGCCCTCTCGACGCAATGCCCACCCTCATATCAGCGAAACCGGCAAAGTGGTGGTGGTGCACAATGGCATTGTCGAAAACTTCCTGGCCTTGCGCGATGAGCTCATGGCGGAAGGCGCGCAGTTCCGCTCGGACACCGATAGCGAGGTCATTGCACATTTGATCGAGCGTTTTCTCAGCCAGGAAGCCGACCTGGTCGAGGCTGCCCGCCAGGCTTTGCAATTGTTGGAAGGCTCCAACGCTGTGGTCGTGATCTCGACTTTAGAACCGGATAAGATCGTCGCCGCACGTTTGGGCAATGCGGGTGGAATCGTGATTGGCTTTGGCGAAGGCGAAATGCTGGTGGCTTCCGATTTACCCGCGATTTTGGAACACACGCGGCGGGTAGCCTTCCTGGAGCCACGCCAGATGGCCGTGGTGCGGGCCAGCGGCGTTGAGGTGATGACCCTGGAACGCGAGCCGGTGCCAGTGCAGCCCACTGTGGTGCCGTGGGACCCGGTGGCCGCCGAGAAAGGCGAATATCGCCATTTCATGCAAAAGGAAATCCATGAGCAGGTACGCGGTCTGGCCGATACTATTGCCGGGCGGGTAGATTTTGAAGAGGGGCGGGTGTTCCTCGACACCCTCAACCTGACCCCCGATTTCGCCCGCCGGCTTCGGAAGGTCTTTATCACGGCTTGCGGCACGGCCTATCACGCGGGGCTGGTCGGCAAAGTGCTGCTGGAGCGCATTGCCCGCGTGCCGGTGGAAGTCATGGTGGCTTCGGAATTCCGCTATGCTGACCCGTTGGTGGGGCCTGACGACGTCGTGCTGGCGATCAGCCAGTCGGGGGAAACTGCCGATACGCTCGCCGCGATGGAAGAAGGGCGGCGCAAAGGGGCGACGCTGTGGTCGATAGTCAACGCCATTGGTTCGCAGGCCATGCGCATTGCCGACGGCTACATTTCCATGCAGGTGGGGCCGGAAATTGGCGTGGCTTCGACCAAGGCCTATACCGCGCCGTTGGTAGATTTGTATATGCTCGCGGTGCTGTTGGGTGATCTGCGGGGCACGCTGCCGGAAGCCGAGCGGCGGCGGCTGGTCAGCGATTTGCGACTGGTGCCCGACCTGGTGGGGCAGGTGTTGGAACGCGAAGAAGCGGTCATTGCCGTGGCGAGGCAGTTGAAGGAAGTGCGTAGTTGCCTGTATATCGGGCGCGGCATCGACATGGCGACGGCTTATGAGGGCGCCTTGAAACTCAAGGAGATTTCGTATATCCATGCAGAAGGCTACCCGGCTGGGGAGATGAAGCACGGCCCTATTGCGTTGCTGGATGAAGAGACCCCGGTCATTGCGATTGCCCCGCGCGGGCCGTGGTACGACAAGATGGTGAGCCAGGTCGAGCAGGCCAAAGCGCGCCATGCCCCGGTGATTGCCGTGGCCACCGATGGGGATGAACTCATCCCGCCGGTGGCTGATGCAATTTTGTGGGTGCCGCCCACCCCGTGGCTGCTCAGCCCGGTGGTCACGGTCGTGCCGCTGCAAATGCTGGCTTACCACATTGCGGCGATGCGTGGTCTGGATGTGGACCAGCCGCGTAACCTGGCAAAATCGGTCACGGTGGAATAACAACGGGCTCGCA
>CAYYRG010000027.1:5300-13728 GCA_964474015.1 uncultured Anaerolineaceae bacterium
TGCTTTTTGTGCCCTGTTGTTTCCTCTCCGAAACGAATTTCGTCAAGAAGCGTTTTTCTAAATCGCCCACGGCGCGCGAATTAGAAAAATGAAAATTGACGAAAATGCCCGCGCTTTGCGGGTATAATTGCGCTCGGTGATCCTCTGGCTGAATTGACGAGGCGCTGATGATTGAGCCCTTGACCTGGGAAGCGACGTATGCCCTGGCGGAGGCGTTGCGAGAGCGGTATCGCGAGGTTGATGTGGCGGCCGTTTCGCTAATGGATGTGTACCGCTGGGTGTTGGCCCTGCCGGGCTTTGACGACGACCCGGCGCTGGCAAACGACGACATTCTGCTGGCAATCTACCGTGAATGGCTGGAAATGACCCTGGAGACGCAGGGCTGATGTGCGTGTCCCATCCTACTCTCAAGGAGAAGGTTTATGAGCACCAAACCAAAGGATGAGGGTTTGAATTCCCCCAAGTACGAGATCCCGGAAGAACTGCAAAACACAGTCACCATCACCACCTTAGACAAGATCTACAACTGGGGGCGGCGGAATTCCCTCTGGCCGATGATGTTTGGGCTGGCGTGCTGCGCTATTGAGATGATTTGTACGGCTGCGGCCCGCTTTGACTTTGCCCGCTTCGGCATGGAGGTGATGCGCCCCAGCCCCCGCCAGTCTGACGTGATGATCGTGGCGGGCACCGTCACCAAAAAGATGGTGCCGCAAATTGTCCGCCTTTATAACCAGATGGCCAGCCCCAAGTATGTGGTGGCGATGGGCGCCTGTGCTTCTGGTGGTGGCCCTTTCAAAGAGGGCTACAATGTGGTTTCGGGCATCGACAAGTACCTGCCCGTGGATGTTTACATTCCCGGTTGCCCGCCCACGCCTCAGGCGTTGATCTATGGCCTGATGAAATTGCAGCAAAAGGTGGATAAGCAAAGCATCAAAGAGGTGTATAGCCAACCGGACGAGATGATTCCGGTGCCGGTGCTGGGCCCCGATATTATGGACCCGCGCGAATACGACCAGATTCGCGAATACGCCCGCCAGAAGGCCGAACAAGAGGCTGCGGCTGCCGCCGAAGCCGCCCAAGCCTAAACGGAGTGGTTCCATGAGCGAACAGACGGTAATGCTTCAGAACGAAGAGGAATTGCTGCTTTCCCGCTTTCCTGAAGTGGTGAAAAAGGATGAGCGCAAAGGCTACGAGGGCTATGTGGTGGAGGCCAAAGCCTTGCGCGATTTCGCAACCACTTTGCGGGACGAGCTGGGCTACGACTATCTTTCTTCGGTGACAGGGGTCGACTATCTGCCCGAAGGCAAGATGGAAGTGGTCTATCATGCCTACAAGACCACCGGCGGCCCCGCTTTGGTGTTCAAAGTGCAGGTGCCGCGTGAAAAGCCAGTGGTGCCTTCCCTGGTGCCGGTGTATCCTGGCGCCGATTTCCAGGAGCGGGAAGCGTGGGACCTGTTGGGAATCAAGTTTGAGGGGCATCCCAACCTGAAACGCATCTTGTTGTGGGAAGGCTTCCACGGCCATCCGTTGCGCAAAGATTGGCGTGAGCCTTACTTTGAGGAAGAGCACAAACCCTATAAGAGCCGTTTTCCGGAGGGTAAGTTCTTCCGCGCTGAAGACCGCAACCCCTTTGCGAAAAACGTCGACTACCCGGCGGGGTTCGATCCCGATAAGTGGATCCCTGACAATTCCAACGCCCTGATTTACGAAGGGTTGGGGCGGATCGAAAAGGCTGACGACGACCTGCCTACCGAGCAAATCGTGGTCAACCTGGGGCCACAGCACCCTTCGACCCACGGCGTCTTCCGCATGGTGGTGACGCTGGACGGCGAAACCATCGTCGACCTGGAACCGGTGATGGGCTATTTGCACCGCAACCACGAGAAAATCGGCGAGCGCAATACCTGGCTGATGAACATGCCCTTCACCGACCGCCTGGACTACCTTGCGCCCATGAGCAACAACTTTGGCTATGCCCTGGCGGTGGAAAAACTGCTTGGGGTCAAGCCGCCGGAGCGGGCGGAGTACATCCGGGTGATTATGGCGGAACTCACCCGTATCCAGAATCATATCTTCGCCATTGGCATGTTCCTCAACGATATGGGCGCCTACTTCACGCCGTCGTTGTATGCCATTGAAGAGCGCGAACTCATCCTTGATGTGTTTGAAGCCGTGGCCGGTTCCCGCATGATGGTGAACTATTTCCGCTTTGGTGGGGTGGCGCGCGACATTCCCGAAGACGTGATGAAGAAAATTCACGAACTGGCCTTCGAGCGCCTGCCGCGGCGCATCGATGAACTGGATCGCTTCCTCACCGGCAGCGAAATCGTGCGGGTGCGTAGCGAGGGCACGGGCGTGCTGACAGCCGAGCAGGCCATTGCTTACTCGGCGGCAGGGCCGGTGTTGCGGGCTTCCGGTGTGCCGTATGATGTGCGCCGTGCGGATCCTTACAGCATCTACGACCGCTTTGACTTCGATGTTGCGGTGCGCTATCACGGCGACGTTTACGATCGCTACCTCATTCGCATGGACGAGGTGCGGCAGAGCATCCGCATCATCCAGCAGGCGCTTCAGCAGATTCCCGAGGGCCCGATCATGGCCGGCAAGCCCCAATACCAGCATCGGGTGCCCGCGGGCGAGGCTTATGGCCGGGTGGAAGGCCCCAAAGGCGAACTGGGCTTTTACGTGGTTTCCAACGGCAAAGGGAACCCCTGGCGCTACCATGTGCGCGCCCCATCGTTCATCAACCTGACTGCCCTTGCTGAAATGACCAAAGGCCAGAAAGTGGGCGACGTGGTGATTATCCTCGGCTCCATCGATATCGTGTTGGGCGAAACCGACCGCTAAAACGGAGTGTGTCATGGATGGTTCCGGAATCCTCAAAGGCTTAGGCGTGACCTTCAAGCGCCTGATCGAGACCTATGTGGACGATTTCAAGCGCGGCAAGCAGCGCTATTACACCGAAGAAGGCATCGAATACCGCCGCAGCGCCGAGGTGAAGGGCATCTTCACCGTGCAATACCCGGAAGAGAAACTGCCGGTGCCGGAAGAATTCCGCTTCGTGCCGTTTTTGGTCGGTGAAGAGCAGGAAGACGGCACCCTTGACCCGCGCTGCACCGCCTGCGGCATTTGTACCAAGGTGTGCCCGGCGCAGTGCATCTGGATTGTGCGGGCGAAGGACCCGAAAAGCGGACGGCCGCGCCCCAAACCGGCAGAGTTCTACATTGACATTGACCTGTGCATGAACTGCGGCCTGTGCGCGGAATATTGCCCCTTCGATTCCATCAAGATGGATCACGACTACGAACTGGCAACTTACGACCGCTTTGCGGACGACGTGCTCGATTTGCAAAAATTGCTCAAACCGGTGTCGTACTACGCCGAAATTCGCCCGCGCAATTATGAGCGTGAAGAGGAAGCCCGCCGTAAGGCTGAAGAGGCCAAGCGGAAGGCCGCCGAAGCACGCGCAAAAGCCAGGGCTGCTCGGGAAGCCAAGAAAAAGCAAGCGAAGAAGGAGTAGGACGCGGGCTGTTGTATCGTGGCAGGCGGCAAAGGGATTTGCCGCCTGCCCGGCGCCCCGAGCCGAAAGCGCGGCTGGGGGGCTTTCCCATTTGGGGAGGCGTTTTTGTACGAGCATCTGGAATTGCTGTTCCCCTCACGCATGATTGCTGCCCTCCGCGACCTGCGCGGCGAGCGGTGGCAGGCGCTGGTTGATGAAGCCCAACGCAGCCCGGCAACCTCAGTCGCCCATTTGGGCTTTGTGCTGATGATGAGCCGCCTGGCACGTTGTAACACGTGCAGCATCGACAGCCAGCGGGCAATTCGCGGCTGCGCTCTCTGTGCCCGAAAAGCCGTTGCGCGTTTCAAGGGCGATGATGACGAATTGCTACGCCTTTATCGGCAGGCCTGTGAGGAAGTGGGCGCTTTCTTGGGACGCACCCAAAGCGCCGATGCGGCGTCCGCGGGGAACGCCGCTGTGTCGGCGCCACCGCTGGCCGCCAGCGCCACACGGGCTTCGCAGGCGTAACTTTGTGCGTGGGGGAAAGCCGCAATCATCTTTTGTTCACAAAAGTCGGGTATAATCGGCGTGCTTGCCGACAACAACATTTCCCTCTACGAGGTGTATGATGGCTCAAGTAACCCCCGAGGCTGTACTCGCAGCCCTTCGTCAGGTGGAAGACCCCGACCTGAAACAAGACCTGGTTTCGCTGGGCATGATTCGCGATCTGGAAATCGAGGGCGGCAAGGTGCGCTTCACCATTGTGCTGACCACCCCTGCCTGCCCTTTGAAATCCAAAATGGAAACCGATGCCCGGAATGCTGTGGCCGCCTTGCCCGGTGTGACCGCGGTGGAAGTCAAGATGGATGCCGAAGTGCCCAACGATGGGCGGGTGCGCGGCTTGTTGAAGGTACCCGTGCGCAACGCGATTGCCGTGGGCTCTGGCAAAGGCGGTGTGGGCAAGAGCACCGTGGCGGTCAACGTGGCCGTGGCGCTGGCGCAGGCTGGCGCACGGGTGGGCTTGCTGGATGCCGACATCTATGGCCCTAATGTGCCGACGATGATGGGCATCAAGCACCTGCCGCCCGCGCGGGAAGGCCGCCTTTTGCCCGCCGAAGCCTATGGCGTCAAAGTCATGTCCATCGGGTTCCTCGTCAAGCCCGGCCAGGCGCTGATCTGGCGTGGCCCCATGCTCCATTCAGCCATTCGGCAATTCCTTAGCGATGTGGAATGGGGCGAACTCGACTACATGATTGTGGACCTGCCGCCGGGCACGGGCGACGCCCCCCTCAGCCTGGCGCAAAGCCTTTCGCTTTCGGGCGGCGTCATTGTGACCCTGCCGCAGCAGGTTTCGCTGGATGATGCCAGCCGCGGCTTGCAGATGTTCCAGCAATTGCAGGTGCCGGTGCTGGGCGTGGTAGAAAACATGAGTTACCTGGAACTGCCGGACGGCAGCCGCATGGATATCTTCGGCGCGGGCGGCGGTGAAGCCCTGGCGAAGCAGGCAGGTGTGCCTTTCCTCGGTGCCATCCCGATGGACCCCGCTGTGCGCGTGGGAGGGGATAGTGGCACCCCCATCGTGGTTTCCAACCCCGATTCGCCCGTCGCTCAAGCCTTCGTTCGCCTGGCCGAGCAACTCGCAGCACAGCTGAGCATCCAGGCGATGAAAGGCTCCTCCGCCGGACCGGTGGACATCAAACTTGTGGGGTAGGCATGACCCCGTATATTGTGGGCGTGCGTTTTCGCCCGGTGGGCAAGGTTTATCACTACGACGCGTCGTGTTGTCGTGAACTGCGCGTGGGCGATTTTGTCATTGTGCCCAGCCGTCGCGGCACGCAAATTGGCGAAGTCGTGCAAACCTTTGCCGAACCTCCTGAACAGCCGGAAGAAGGCTGGCGCGCCATTGTGCGTAAGGCCAACGGACGCGACCTGACCTTGCGGCGGCTCATTCGCCAGCGCGAACTGCAAGCCTTGCTGGCTGCCCGGCAGAAGGCGCGCGAACTGAACTGCACCGAGATCAAACTGGTCGAGGCCGAGATCTCCTTCGACCAGCGGTATCTCACCTTCCTTTATGGCGTTTCGGGCGGTGGCAAGCCCGACCTGCGGCGCTTGCACAGCGCGTTGGCGCGCAAATTTCCCCGCCGGCAGGTGGAATTCCGTCGTTTGGGGCCGCGCGACGTCGCCAAATTGTTGCCCGGCATGGGTGCATGTGGGCGCGCAGTGCGTTGCTGCGCTGAATTCCTCACCGACTTCAGCCCGGTTTCAATCAAGATGGCAAAGGTGCAGGGCATTTCGCTCACACCTTCCGAAATCACCGGCTCGTGTGGACGGCTGCGCTGCTGCCTGGTGTACGAATACGAGCAATATGCCGCCGCGGCGAAACACCTTCCCCGCCGCAAGAAGCGGGTGCAAACACCCGAAGGGGAAGGTAAAGTGGTGGATGTGTATCCTCTCAAGGAAAGCGTGCTGGTGGCCTTGCCCGACGGCACGTTGAAGGAATTCCACCGCGACGAACTGCAACGGCCGGAACACGCCACGACCCCGGCCCCGAAAGGGTGAAACCGCCCGTGCACTTTGTTATCCTGCCCGCCGCAAGGCGGGCTTCGTCGCTTTGAGGTTGGAGGTTGAAAATGTCAGCCATTGATTTCCGTTCTGAAGCCGAGGCGCTTTTCGATTACACCCGCAACCTGCGGCGCGATTTCCACCGCCACCCCGAACTGGGCTTCCAGGAGCACCGCTCCGCGGCCATTGTGGCTCGCGAACTGCGCGCCTTTGGCCTGGAAGTTACCGAAGGGGTGGGCAAAACCGGCGTGGTGGGGGTGCTGCGCGGCGCTTCCGACGGCCCCACGGTGCTGGTGCGCGCCGATATGGACGCCCTGCCCATTCAAGAGGAAACCGGGGCCGAATACGCTTCGGAGAACCCTGGCGTGATGCACGCCTGCGGCCATGACGGCCACATGGCGATGGGGTTGACCGTTGCCCGCGTGCTGGCGGCTCATCGCGAGGCTCTGCGCGGCACGGTCAAATTCGTCTTTCAACCGGCTGAGGAAGGGTTGGGCGGTGCGGAAGGCATGGTCAACGACGGGGTGCTGGAAGGCGTTGATTATGCCCTTGCCATGCACTTGTGGAACGAGGCTCCTGTGGGCTGGCTGGGCATCGCCGATGGCCCTACCATGGCCGCTGCCGACCGCTTTCAGGTGCGCATTGTGGGCAAGGGCGGCCACGGTGCTCAGCCCCACGCCACGGAAGACCCCGTGCTGGCGGCTTCGCAGGTGGTCACGGCTTTGCAAAGCATTGTCTCCCGCCATGTGGACCCTCTCGAAGCGGCTGTGGTGAGCGTGACCATGTTCCAGGCGGGCACGGCTTTCAACATCATTCCCACCGAAGCCCGGCTGGAAGGCACCATCCGCACGTTTGCGCCGGAGGTCACGCGCGAGGTGCGGACGCGTTTCCACCGCACGGTGCATGGCGTGGCGCAGGCCATGGGTTGCCGCGCCGAGGTAGATTTGGATTTGCTGACCCCCGCGGTCATCAACGCCCCGCACATCGCCGCCGTGGTGCGTGCGGCAGCCGCCGAAGCGTTGCCCGATGTCACCATCGACGCCCAGGCCCGCACGATGGGCTCGGAGGACATGGCGCTGATGATGTACGATATTCCGGGGTGCTATTTCTTCGTCGGCTCTAACAACCCGGCCAAAGGGTTAGACGCCCCCCATCATCACCCCCGCTTCGATTTTGACGAAGCCGCTCTGCCTCGCGGGGTGGCGGTGATGAGCGCCGCGGTCGTGAAAGTGCTGGCAGAACGCCCGGCATGAGCGGCACGCCCTGGCGCAAGATCTGGTGGTTGGGGGCCCTGTTGCTTTTGTGGGGCTGTGCTCCTCGCAGCGGGGGAAAGCCGACGCCGTTGGCTACATTGGCGCGGCCTTCCCCTGAGGCTTCCCCCAGCCCCACGGCCACGCTGCGCCCCTCGCCCTCGCCAATCGCCGCAGCCCAGCCGCCGGCAGCGGTTACCCCTGTCGCGCAGGCGCCCACACCGGCTGCTGCCCCTTTGCAGGTCGTTTTCCCCACGCCAGGCCCCACGCCGCGCAGCCCCTGGCGGCCACCGATGTATCCTGTCCCCTGGGCGCCGACCCCTCACGACCACTTTTTCTTCGCCCGCCCCATCCCGGCTTTCTACGGCAAACTGCCCACAACCGATTATCGCTATGGCGGCGTGTTTTTCCGTGGCGAGGTGCATACTGGCATCGACATCCCCGGCGACCCCGGCACACCTGTGCTGGCTGCAGGGCGGGGGCAGGTCATCTGGGCGGGCTATGGCCTCAACACCGGCCACCCGGGGCAGAAAGGCCCTTATGGTTTGGCCGTGGTCATCCGCCACGATTTTGGCTGGCAGGGGCGCACACTTTATACAGTCTATGCCCACCTGAGCGAAATTGCTGTCAGGCCGGGCTGGTGGGTGGACACGGGCACGCCCTTGGGGCGGATGGGCAACACCGGTCATACTACCGGGCCGCACTTGCACTTCGAGGTGCGGCTGGGTACCTTCGAAGGGCAGGGGGAAGTCTCTTTCGAGACACGTAACCCTGAATTGTGGCTGGTGCCACCGGTGGGGCGAGGCATTCTCGCGGGGCAGGTGCTGGATTCCTGGGGCAGGCCGCTTTCCCATAACATTGTTTACATTGCCTCGCTGGAAGACAAGGATTTTCACTGGCGCACTTACACTTATGCCGCGCACAATCCTTTGATTCATTCTGACCCTTACTATCGGGAAAACTACGTCTTTGGCGACCTTCCCGCGGGGAAATACCGCCTGACGGTGCCCTATGGAGGGGGTTTTTTCTCGCAGGTGTTTACCGTGCGGCCAGGGCGGGTCACCTTTTTCCGCTTCAAAGGATGGCGCGGCTTCCAGCCGAACGCCCGGCCGTGAGC
>CAYYRG010000028.1:0-13317 GCA_964474015.1 uncultured Anaerolineaceae bacterium
TGACTTTGTCGGCCGCGTCGAGGCGGCGAAGCGATTGGCCGAGGACGTTCATGGGGAACCTCCGGAAGTGGTGGTTGGTGGGCTGGTGACGTGGTTGCCTGGTTGCGTGGTTACCTGGTTACATGGTTACCTGGTTGCGTGGTGGCGTGGCAGCCTGCGCCTGGGCGTCATTCAGTGCCCGCCTTTCGCCATTCATCATTCGTCATTCATCATTCGCAACTCGCGCCGCCTCGCGGGTGAGCAAACGGCGGAGGATGGCAATCGCTGAGGCATACGTCGGGTCCATGCCGTAATACGAAAGGCTGCCCGCGCCCAGGTTTTTACCCTTGCTCAGCGGCGTATCGGAGGCATAGTGGATGATACCCAGGTCGAACGGCATCCGCCCGGTAGAAAAATGCACGATTTCATCGCGCGGGTAGCGTTTGGGGCGCACCATTTCATAAATCGCCGAGAGGTAAGGCCCGGCCTCCATTTCAATGTCAGTATAGCCTTCCCGATAGAACACACCCATATAGCCCGCCGTTTGCAGGAACGTCCCGCGCACGGTCACGGCTTTCTGGTTGTCGAGCACCGTGCCGTAAACCAGGTAAGGGCTGACGTCGTGGGCGCTGAAGGCATTGGGGAAAAGGTAAGTGTTGCGGGAATGCTCATCGTGCACCACATTGGGAATCATCACATCGCCAATCGCGCCGTTGAGGGTGGCTGCCTTGCCCATAATGTACACGCCGCGCACCTCACCCACCCGCTCAGCCACCTGGGAAAGCACGTGATAAGCAGCCAGCCCCAAAGGATAGTCTATGTTGAGAATAAAGGCATCGCTCCTGGCGAGCACATCCCACGGCAGGTCGCGCAGTCGCGGGTCAACAAACTGGGGCTTCAAACGGCGAATTTCCACCACCTGGGCTTCGAGGTCAAAACTGTGCTTCGAGGGAATGCGAGCAATGCCCAGCGAGGCTTCATGCGCCAGCTGGCCGGCGCGGGTGTGACGCCCTTCTGCCGTACCCTGATACTTTTTCAAGGCATAGTAGAGGAAATTCTCCCGGCTGGAAGGCATTGTCCCCTGCCGAATGGCTTCCCACTCGCGCTGCAAGAGTGGATCGCCCGAAGCCGCGACGAAAGCCAGCAAGGTTTTCGCATGGCGCAGGGCGTAGCCGGAAAGCAGATTCGGCAGGCTGTGTGGGTTGCTGGAAACGAAATACACCGGTCGGGAAAGCACATCGGGGGCGTGCTCTTCCACCCGGTCCCACCAGGCGTAGGTTGCCCGACGGTATTCATTGAGCGAGCCGCTCAACAACTGCACGAAAAAGCGCCGCTTGCGCTGGCGCGCCAGGCGCAGGTTGGGCAGAAAAGCCTCACCCCAAACCTGCCGCAGCCGTTGCAGGTCATCGACGCTCATCCGTAGCGCCCTGGCCAGGGCATCGTCGGCGGCCTGACCCTCCAACAGATCGCGCGGAGCCTCCTGCAACAGGGCGTGGAGTTTGTTCCATTCAATCTGGTAAGCCGTCAGCATGGGCACGACGTCGTCGATGTCGGAGCGGCTGGCGATATAACATGCCAGGGTCTCCGCGCCATCCCAAAAACAGCGCCGACGGCGGGCGCGCGCCGCCACCGTTTGCCAGGTTTCCACATCGCCCACGCCGTGGCGCAGGAACACCTGCCGGCTCTGCCCCAAAAGCACCCGCCGCGCCTGCACAATACACCCCGGCAAGCGCAAAATGCTGTAAATGAAAGCATTCAGGTCGGGCTCCGCCGCGCCGGCGTGGGGGTGCAGCAGAGAATTGGTGCGCTGGTGAACTTCCTCCAAGGCGCGCACCGGCACCTCGTCCGTGCTGCGCAGCAACGAATAGTACGTCCGCAGGTAAAGTTCGATCTCTTCCGAAGCCGTGCGCGGCACCGTGCGTTCCATAGGCTATTGTTCCTCCTCGCTCCGTCGGCGGGCCTCCATCCACCACGAGATCAGGCCCTGCGCCACACCCCACAGCGACCACAACACCGCCCACAGCGCCAGCACGACGAACACATACACCCCCAAATAAGGCACCGGGCCGGGCACGCGCCACCCCGGGGGAACAGGCACCCAGCCGCGCGCCAGGTCCACCCGCACCAGGGCAACGCCCCCCGCCAGCGCCGCCAGAAACACCAGGGCGTTGCCCAACGCACTCACCTGCTGCTGCGAAATGCGCTTGCGCCGCCGCGGCGGACGGTCGATATCCAGCGCCGTGTAGGGGGTAATGCCCGCCGCGCGATACATCAGGGCATACAGCGCAGAATACAACCCATAAAACAGCACCGCATATCCCACGGTGAGAATGAGAATTGCCCACGAAACCGGCAGACCATGCGGGCGGGCTGCCAGTTCAGGAGGCACGGCGAACCAGCGGTACTGGGCGTTGTACTCCAGCGTCAGCAGGGCAGCAAAGTAAGCCAGCACGGGCAACAGCACGGCCATCACGCAGCCAATGCCGCCCCAGGCAGCAGGGCCACGCGTGCGTTTGGTAAACGACGGTAGTTCCGGACGGTCGCCCGAAGGGCGGTACATGCCCATGCTTGCCTCCTCTGGTGCTCGAAAGCCGAAACGCGACAGCGACAAAAAAGGCCGCGACGACTTACGACGAAGCCTCCTGAGCGGCTTTTTCTACGGCGCGTACAATTTTGTAATAACCCGTGCAGCGGCACAGGTTGCCGCTGAGAGCGTGCTGGATGGTCTCCCGGTCAGGGTGTGGATGCTCTTCCAGCAGTTTCACGGTGGTCATCACAAAGCCGGGCGTGCAGAAGCCGCACTGCACCGCCCCCGCTTCGACAAATGCCTGTTGCACCGCGTGGAGTTTGCCATCTTGCGCCAGCCCTTCCACGGTGACGACCTCGGCGCCATAAGCCCGCGGCGCAGGCACCAGGCAACTGAGCACCGCGACGCCATCCATGAACACTTCGCACGCCCCACATTCACCCTCGGCGCACGCCTCTTTTGGGCCCGTGAAGCCAGCCTCTTCGCGCAACATCCGCAGCAGGCTCTTGCGGAAGGCACCTTGCACGCTCACCTCACGTCCGTTCACCCGAAAGCGAATGGGCGTCTCTTCAGTAAGCACCACAGTTTCGGCCAGCGGCCTGGGCTGAGGGCGCGCCTTGCCCCACAGCAGGGGGGGCTTTTCAGGAAAATCTTCGGCTTCCCGCCCTTCGGCAATGCGTTGCAGAGCACGCCTGACCAGCACGCCGACCATTTTGCGGCGGTAATCAGCAGAAGCGCGCAGGTCGTCGATGGGGCGGGCGGCCTCGGCGGCCAGACGGGCGGCTTCGGCGATGGTGGCTTCGTCCAGCCTTCGGCCTTGCAAAAAGGCTTCAGCCTCGAGGGCGTGGATGATGGTGGGGGCTACCGCGCCCAGAGTGATTTTCGCCGCTTGCACCACCCCATCTTCCAGGGTGAGCACCGCCGCGGCGCTAACCACGGAAATGACCTGCGCCTTCCGCAAGCCCATCTTGAGGAAAACACCCCGCTGGTTCGGCTGCATGGCAGGGAAGGCAATGTCGGTCAGCATTTCGTCAGGCTGCATCACCGTGCGGCGCACGCCGGTGTAAAACTCACGCAATGGCACGATGCGCTCACCGCGCACGGAACGCAGCGTGACCCGCGCCCCTAACGCCATCAGCGGCACAATCGTGTCGTTGGCCGGGGAAGCCGTGACCAGGTTGCCCGCGATGGTGCCGCGATTGCGGATCTGCGGCGAGCCCACGCCCCAACAAGCCTGCGCCAGCGGAAAGCCATGCTGCCGCAGCAGGGGAGAGACCTCGGCCTGACTGTGCAGCACCGTGGGGCCAATATGCACCCAGCCGTCTTTCAACATAATTTCGTTCAGCCCAGGGATGCGGGTGACGTCAATCAAAACCTCCACGTGAGGGCGCACTTTCCGCTCTAATTCCAGCATCAGGTCGGTTGCGCCGGCCACAATGCGCGCCCGCTCGCCGTGCTCGGCAAGGGCTTGCAACGCGTCTTCAAGATGGGCAGCGAGAATGTACGTTTTCCACATAGGGGCAACTCCATGTCGGGTTTTCCGGCCTGGTGGGCGCCGGCAAGGTCATTCCAGCAGCCCTAACACCACCGGCAGCAATTGCTTCTTGCGCGAAACCACGCCTTCGGCCAAACGGGTGCCGTCGGGAAGGCGCGGATACGGCATATCGTTGAGTACCTCGGGCGGGTTGGCCATCACCAGACGGCTGGAGCCGCGCACCACATCGGTGACCATCAAAATGGCAAAATCCAGCCCCCGACTGGTGCGCAGCCGTTCCAACGCCTCGCTGATGGATTCCAGATATTCATCCAGTTGCACCAAACTCGTGACTTCGGCCTGGGCAATGGCAAAATGGAAGCCACCGGCTTCATACATCTTCAAATCGGTCGAAACCACCTCATCGGCAGAACGGCTGGAAAGCCCGGCGCCGGCAGCAAGCAAAGCCTCACCAAAAGACTGCACGGTTTCGCCTTCCAGCGGGCTGCCAATGATGAAAGCCCAGCGCGCCAGGCGTTCCGCGGCCTGGCGGTCGCGCTCGGTGGTGGTCGGCGAGGTCAAAATCAGGGTATCGGAAAGCAGCCCGGCGAGCAGCAGTCCGGCGATTTCCGGCGGGGCGCTCAAACCGGCTTCAGCAATGCGCTCGGAAACCAGGGTGCTCGTGCTGCCAACCACGTCGACCGTGAAACGGATGGGGGCTTTGGTATGGGGGTTGCCCAACCGGTGGTGGTCGAGCACCTCCAGCAATTCGGCTTCTTCCAGCGCACCGATGGCCTGAGAAGGCTCGTTGTGGTCCACTAACACAATGCGCAGGCGCGGGGGGTTGAGCAGATCGCGCTGGCGGCAAACGCCGTGATAGCGCCCCTGGTCATCGACCACCAGGAAGAAATTGTGCTCTTCGCGCAGAATGCGGTTAAGGGCATCGCGAATGTGGTTCTCAGCGCGAAAGCGCGGCACCGTGGTGTCGCAGGCCTCGGCGGCAGGGCGGGCAAGGAAATCATAAATTTGCTGGCCGCTGCCGTCGGGCTTGGGCCCCACCAGCCGCCCCAGGAAATCGAACAGGCTCAGGCCGGTAATCAGGCCGTAGGGCGTGCCGTCTTCGTTGACCACTGGCGCGACCCCGCCCGTGCGGTTGGCTATTGCCCAGGCATCGCGCAGGGGCTGGGTCGGCGTGACCGTATCCATACGGCGGGAAACCGCCAGGAAACGCGGGGAAGCATCGGTGAGCAATCTGGGCGGCTTGAGCCCTAAGCGTTTCAGCGCCCAGGTGGTCTGCGGGTTGAGGGAACCCGCCCGCGCCGCGATGGCGTTGATTCCATCGCGTTCGCTCAACAACCACGCATACCCCACGGCCGACGCGATGGAATCGGTATCGGGGTTAACGTGGCCCACGACGTACAAAGCACCTTTTTTCATCGGTCACCTCGGCACAACAGGGAAAAGAAAAGCGCGGCCATTCACCGTGGCAAAAACGCCCGCGCCTGCCAGCAGCCACCGGCGGGGCATCACAGAAATTCTACCACGGGAAGCCTTTCACAAAGCAAAAAAACCTGCCAGGCTACCAGACCTGGCAGGTTGAAGGCAAAGGCTTGCCTGCCTGCTTTTATCGGGCTTTGCTCGCCCGCCACACCTTTTCAGGCGTGACCGGGCCGCTATCCACACTTACGCCACCCAAAGCATTGTAAACCGCGTTGGCCACTGCCGGCGCGACGCCATTGAGCGGATATTCCGAAACCGACTTCACCCCAAAGGGATGTGTGGCTTCGAAGGTTTCGACGAAAATCGTCTTCAGCCGCGGCATTTCGGGCGCTAACGGCACGTGATAATCGCGGAAACTGCGCACCAAAGGCTGCCCGTCGGCGGTGTAGGGCATTTCTTCCACGATGCCGTAGCCCAACCCCTGGTTGACGCCGCCTTCGACCTGGCCGGAAGCGGTAAGGGGATTGATGACTACACCGGCATCGGCCACGGTAGTCAGGGCGTCAACCCACACCTGCCCGGTCTCCGCGTCCACGGTCACTTCGGCCACCTGCACCGCAAACGGCGGGGGGGAAGCCGGCGCCATGAACGAAGCCGCGCCCATGATTTGCTCTTGATTCTCGTGGTGAATGCTGTTGAAGCCAATCTCAGCAAAGGTCACGCTGCGGCCATCGGGCGCGGTGGCCTTGCGGTCGGCCAGCGCGATATCGTCAGGGGAAACCTCGGGGCCATCGCCGCGTGCGTTGAGCATGGCGGCAGCGCGGGCGCGAATGCGCTCGGCCACCTGCTCTGCCGCTTTGGTGGCTGCCGCCCCGCTGACATAGGTGGTGCTGGAAGCATACGCCCCTTTGTCGAAGGGGGTAAAGTCGGTGTCACCTGAAACCACGATGATGTCGTCCAACGGCACGCCCAACACCTCGGCAGCCATCTGCGCGAGCACAGTGTCGGAACCCGTGCCCAGATCAGCGGCGCCCACCATCATATTGAACGAGCCATCTTCGTTCATCTTGATGAACGCGCCGCCCATATCCAGTTTGGCGATGGCTGTACCCTGCATCAGCAAGGCCAGGCCAATGCCGCGACGCAGGTGCGGTTTGCCGGGCACTTGCTGCCATTGGGGATTGTTGTATTTCTCATCCCACTTGACGGCTTCTTTGGCTTTAGCCACGGCTTCGGCCAGGGCATTGGTCTCGATGGTCTCAGGGCTGGGTTCGCGCCCTTCGTTCCAGGCCAGGCTGAAGGGGTGGTATTCGCCAGGGCGAATGGCGTTCTTCAGGCGGAATTCGATTGGGTCCATGCCCAAAGCGTGGGCGATTTTCTCCATGTGGCGTTCCACCGCGAAGAAGCCCTGGGTCGCGCCATAGCCGCGATAAGCCCCCGAGGGCACGGTGTTGGTGTAAACCGTGTCGGCGTAAAAGCGGATGTTGGGGTGCTTGCGATATTCGCCATCGCCGACGTAGAGCGCCATGGCCTTGTGACCGGTGTTGCCAGCCACGGTGAGCGCGTGGCCGCCGTAAGCGCCGGTGTTGGAAAGCGCGTACATTTCGTTGGCGGTGATGGTGCCGTCTTTCTTCACGCCGGTCTTGAGGCGGATCTTCATCGCGTGGCGCGGGCGGGCAGCAGTGAATTCCTCTTCGTCGGTGTAAACATATTTCACCGGCCGCCCGGTCACGATGGTGAGGTGGGCAGGCACGTCTTCCACCAGCACTTCCTGCTTGCCGCCAAAGCCACCGCCAATGCGCGGCTTGACGACACGGATTTTCTTGATGGGCAAGTTGAGCACCGGCGCCAGTTGCCGCCGCACGTGGAAGGGCACCTGCGTGCTGGTGCGGATCACCAGGCGGTCGTTTTCATCCCAGTAAGTGATGGCCACATGGGGCTCTGAGTAAGCCTGGTGGGCGCGCGGCACTTCGTATTCGCCTTCGAAGATGTAATCGGCCTCTTCGAAGCCCTTTTCCACATCGCCAATGTCGATGCGGATGCGGGCGGCGATGTTCTTGCTGGGGTCGGATTCGCCGAAGTTGACGTATTCCGGCTCGTCGTGGATGATGGGCGCGTCCTCTTTCAGCGCGTCCTCGGGGTCCACGATGGCAGGCAGTTCTTCGTATTCCACTTCGATGAGTTTGAGCGCCTGCTCGGCGATTTCCTCGGTCTCCGCAGCCACGAAGGCCACCCGGTCGCCCACGAAGCGCACTTTGTTGTCTAACGAGAAGGTGTCCAGCGGGCCGGGGATGGGGTCGGACTGCCCGGCGGTGGCATAAACCACGCGCGGGATGTCCTTCCAGGTGAGCACCGCGTGCACGCCAGGGAGCGCCTTAGCCTTGCTGGTGTCGATGCGCTTGATGCGGGCATGCGCCACGGGCGAGCGCAGCACCTTGGCAATCAACATGCCGGGCATGTCGAAATCTTCGGTGAAGGCCGGTTTGCCCTGCACGAGTTTGAGCGCATCCACCTTACGCTCTGGCTTGCCCACCCGGCGATAGTTTTCCACCTGCGGCACGGCATAAACTTCGGGCATGGCCTCAGCGGCGAACTTGCGGGCCTTTTCTTCGTCGCCGCGCATCCGGGCGGCAGCCAGCAACACTGCTTTGACCGGCTTTTCGTAGCCAGTGCAGCGGCAGACCACGCCCGAAAGGGCTTCCCGCACCTCTGCTTCGGTGGGGTCGGGGTTTTCGTCGAGCAGGTGCCTGGCGGTCAGCAGCATGGCGGGGGTGCAGAAGCCGCACTGAATTGCGCCGACTTCCACAAAGGCTTCCTGCAAGGGGTGCAGGTCGAGGTTGAAATCCCAGCCGGTTTCCTGCCCACCGAGGGCGTCGACGGTTTGGATGGTGTGCCCTGCCGCCTGCGCCGCGAGCAGCGAGCAGGAATACACCGGCTTGCCGTCGAGCAACACGCTGCACGCGCCACAGGTGCCATCGTTGCAGCCGCGCTTGACGCTGGTATAGCCAAGGTCACGCAACGCATCCAGCAAAGAAGTATTGGCGGAAACCTCGACCTCGTGTTTCTTCCCATTGACATTGAGGGTCATTTTCATAGCACAAACTCCTGAAACGCTAACTCGCTGATTCGCTCAAATTTCCCGAAAAACGCCCCTACGCCAGGGCAGCCAGGGCGCGGCGCGCGAGCACAACGGCGACCTCTCGGCGATATTCGGCGCTGGCGCGATAGTCAGCGGCGTCATAAGCCGCGTTGCGGGCTGCCTGCTCTGCACCGCTGGCCTCGGGGCCATCCATCGCGAGGTGAGGGGCATCGCCCCAACCGCCGAGCACCATGCGGGTGCGCCCCGAAGGCCACTGCGCCACCGCGACGACCAGCAGCGGTCGGGCCAGCGGCGAGGGGGCGACAGTTTCCAGGGCAAATTTGGCATTGGCGGGAATCGTGACTTTGGTGATCAGTTTGCCCTGCAGGTGTTCCCAGCGGGCAGGGTACAGTTCGCCCAGGGGCAGGGTTTCATCATTGGGGGCCAGGGTCAGGCGGGCGTCCAGGGCCATCATCGCGGTGGCAAAGGGCGAGATGCCATCTGCGGCCACCAACGTGCCGGCGACAGTTTGCAGAAAGCGTCGGGTGTAGGTAGTTTCCAGATGTGCGGCCTCCTGAAGCGCCTTCGGCAGTTCGGCTTCCAGCAGGCTCTGCAGCGGGGTAGTCGCGCCGAGGTCAACGAAGTTCCCGCGCGGGGTCACGCCCGTCAGGCCCAGGTCCTGCAAATCTACCACAGCGACGTCTTCCTGCGGCAGCGCAGGAGGGCGCTGCTGGGCGTTCAGAAAAGCCCCGCCGGCCAGCGGCACGGTGAAGGGGGTTTCCCGCGCCAGCAAAGCCAGGGCTTCTTCAAGGGTTTGGGGACGATGGTATTCCAGGTGCATGGTTCACTCCTCGGGGGTGCAATCGGGGTAAACTTTCCAGCCGAGCGCGTCGGCATCCATTTGAGAAAGCTCCTCTTCGGGCACCGCGAGCAACATGCTCTCGGCCTCGGCGAGAGGCTGGGCGGTTTCGGGGTCATCGTCGGCCAGGAAGACGCCGCCCCAGGCCGTCACGACGCGACCGCGGTCCTTCACCGCCCGCCCCACAAAGCGCAGGGGGACGCCCACAGGCACATGCTGACGATATTTTACCGTCAATCGTGCCGTAAAGAGCAGACGGGCGTGTTCGGGGTCAGTGCCCATCACCGAACGCCCGACCACCTCATCCAGCAAAGAGGCGACGATACCGCCGTGCGCCATCCCGGGGTAACTTTGATATTGCTCCGGAATGGTGTACCAGGCAGTCACCTCTTGCTCGCCGGTCTGGTAGAAACAGGCCTTCAGGCTATACGGATTTGCCAGCCCACACACGAAGCAGTGCAGCGAATTGGGTTGCAAGGCCTCGCGCAGTTCAGGACGCACAATGGGGCCGGCAGGCTTGCCGTGCTCAGCGGCGAAAGGCGGTTTCATAGGCCCTCCAAAGCAAAGATTAGCGTCAATCGGCAGAAAACCGCGTTGCAGCGGCTTCGACCGCAGGCGAGGAAGCCAAAGGCGCGCGGGCAGCAAAGTGGGGGAACACATGGGCTACCAGGCGCAAATCTTGGGGCCAGTCCAGATCGCGGGCCAGCCCTTCCCGTTCCACCACAGCCACGGGAAGCCCCGCCGCGTGCGCCAGCGCCAGGTGGCGCGGGAAGGAATTGGGGCCGTAGGCATATTCCATCGCCCCGAGGGGGCTGAGGGCAAGGCCGTTGGTGCCCGTGCCGGCGGCATTGGGGGCCAACGCCACGCCCTTAGGGCGCGGGCGGGCTTCCAGCAGGGCGCGCACATCTTCAACGGTGAGCAGGGGCAAATCGGCAGGCAACACCAAAATGGTCGCCACTGCCGAAGAACGCAACAGCATGGTCGCCCGCTTGAGAGCGAGGTTGAGTTGCGAATTGCCCTGCTCTTGCAGGGTGTGGGCGCCGTAATCGCGCGCCAGGGCCAGGGCGGCACTATCGCGGCTGACGACCAACGTCCGCTCGATCTCGGGCACTTGCTGAAGCACGCCCAGCGTATGGGTGAACAGGTAACGGTTGAGTTGCGTGCGTTCTTGCACGCTGAGCACATCCGCCAGGCGGGATTTGCCCCGCCGCAGCGGCTTGACGGGAACCACGGCTACGGTGGCCAACGGTTACTCCTTGAACCCTCGCGGCGGTTGAGCGTGCCGGGCGAGGTAGTTTTGCAAGGCTTCGGGCATCGGCGTCCCCGCGGCGTAGTCCATGGTTTGGGGCTCGCCAAAGGTTTGTGCGATGGGCACGTACCCTGCCCACACCGGCAGGTCTCGGTTGGGCGGCTGGTCAGCAGGCAGGGTGGCGCGCACCTTGGCCGAGGCGCTTTCGATGGCAATTTCGGCCACGGCAACGCTGTGCAGCGCCGCTTCGGCGGGGGCATTGACCGCCTGCCACTGGCCAGGCACCAGCCGCTCGGTGAGGTGGTAGAGGGCCGCCCGCTTCTCGGCAAGGTCTTCCAGCAAGCGGCCACGCCCAAAGAGCACCACCGAGCGGTAGTTCACCGACAGGTCGCCAATGGCCTTGGTGACGACCAGCCCATCCACCAGGGCCACGCTGACCGCCACCTCGCCGCCCGCGCCAATGTGGCGCAGCAGGTTGCTACCCACCGCGCCGTGCAGCAGCAGCGCGTCGCCGCGGCGGGCGTAAAGTGTGGGGATGACCATCGGGCGGCCTTCCTGCACGAAGGCAACATGGCACACCATGCCTTCGTCGAGGATGGCGTAGATGGTGGCCTTGTCGTAACGGCCACGCGACGCGTAGCGGCGCACCCGGTTGCGGTCGGTGGCAGGGAAGGCGTCGGTCATGCTACCCTTCTGCCGAAGACCAATCTTCCACGCTCAATTTCACGCCGGCCTCCGTCAACATCCGGCGAATTTCCATATCCAACATGCGCACGATGAGTTTTTTGCGGAAACCGGCGACGCGTTCCATCGCCAACATGTAGTTCTGAAAATATCCTTCGGTCACCAGCCCGGCGACGACATCGGTGGCGCGCTTGAAAGCGCCATACACGGCCTCGGCCTGGGCAGGCTCAAAGGCCTCCAGACATTTGTGCAGGAAGAGTTGCTGCACGCGGCTGGTCATGCCCAGCATATACGGATTGGTGACCCGCCGGGCAATGTGAATCAACCCCACCACCCACTGCTGCTGCCAGAAATCGGGTGTGAAGTTGCCGTGGATGACGCTGTCATACCAGGCCTTGAGCGAAACCACCCGGGCAGGGCGTTCGCCTTCGCGAAACACTTTGGCTGTTGGCTCATACGAAAACAGCAGGTCGTAGAACGCCTGAGCAAGTTCGTCGACCCACGGCCCCGTGACGTCAGCCGTTTCCCGCAAGATACGACCATCCTCTGCCGAAAAGCCGGTCAGGACGGTCATATCGCGCATCACTTTTTCAATGCTCATGGAAGGCTCCTCTCCATCAGAACTGGCTAAATTGTATCACGAAGCCATGCCAGCACCTCCTCGGCCAGCCGCTGCCGCCTTTCGGGGGAGGTCATCATGGTATCGGTCACCAACACATGGGGCACGTGTTGTCGCACCGCATCTGCCTGGGAGGCGTCGGCGGCATCGAGCACGAAATGGGAAACCAGCCCACGGTAATGCCCGGCTACCGCCTTGGGGGAAGGCTCAACGCCCAGTTCCCGGAACATCTTGGCGGCGGGGCCTTTGACGGCTTCCCCGCCCACGATGGGGGACACCGCGGCCACCGGTTTGCCTTGCATGGCCTGCCGGATGCCCGGCACCGCCAGGATGGGGTCGATGCTTACGAAGGGGTTGGAAGGCGCCAGCAACACTGCTCTGGCTATACGAATCGCCTCCAGCACGCCAGGGGCCGGACGCGCCTGCTCGACGCCCACAAAGCGGAAGCCGCGCACCCGCGGCTGCCAGCGCCGCCGCACGAAGTATTCCTGGAAGGCCATTTCGCCCTCGTCGGTCAGCACCATCGTGGGGATGGGCTGGTCGCTGACCGGCAGCACGCGGGCGGGCACGCCCCAGCGGCGGCAGAAATCGGCCACAATGTGGCTGAGGGGCTGCCCGGCACGCAGGCGGCGGGTGCGCTCGATGTGGGTGGCCAGGTCTAAATCGCCCAGGCGAAACCAGTCCGGCCCGCCCAGGGCGGCCACGGCTTCCATCACCCGCCACGATTCCCCCCGCCGCCCCCAGCCGGTGGCGGGGTTTTCCAGTTCGGCCAGGGTGTAGCACACCGTGTCCAGGTCAGGGCAGATTTTCAGCCCCCAATGCTCGAAATCATCGCCGACGTTGACGATGACGGTGAGGTCGGCGGGGTTGGGCAGGGCGCGCATCACGCCGTAGGCGAACTTCGCGCCGCCGACGCCGCCGGCGAGGACCACGATGGACATGGGGAGGACTCCAAGGGGGTTAGGAAAGTTAGGAAGGTTAGGGGGTAAGGAGGCGACAAAACAGGTTTTGAGCGCAGAAGCCGTAGCGCCACAGGTAGAACACGCCCACGGCAACGGCGCTCACGCTAAGCACGACCCACAACGTGGTGTGAAGTCGCCGCCAGGGGCCGGGCTCGGCTTCCCAGCCGCCGCGAGCAGGCCAGCCAAGGCGGTGCAAGGCGTCGTTCAGCGGCGGGTAGAGCGGGGCCGACAGGAACAGCGCCCGTAACACGCCCAGCACGATGAGCAGCACCGCGCCGCCAGCCAGCAGCGCGCTGCCACCCACAGCGACGTAAAGGCCCACGAACCGCAGCACTTTGCGGCGATCGGGGGCTTCTTGCCAGCCGTAGCGCCAGAGCAGGCGCAGGGCGGCGCGGAGGTTGGGCTGGGGGGAGGATGGCGAGGGCATAAAGGAAGAATGAGGAAT
>CAYYRG010000029.1:0-12930 GCA_964474015.1 uncultured Anaerolineaceae bacterium
TGGTGGCCGTCAGGCGGACGAGTTCCAGGAGTTCTTGCGTCAGGTCTGGTTGCATGTGAGCCTCCTTCTGGGCTACGGGCGTAGCCGGGAATATCCCGTAAATGGACACCTTCTATTTTAGGCGCAAAGCCTGAGGGTGGGAAGTGATAGTTGACACCCTGCGGTGCATCGTCGCGCCGTCGCTCCCTGCGCTTTCAGCGCGTGACCGCGCTGCCTTCCCTAACAACAAGGGCGCAACGATGATGTTGCGCCCTGGAGATTTCTGAGGTTACAAGCCGTTATTGCCCTTGCTTCGCGACCGTGGTCGTGATTTCGGTATCCATGCTAAAAGGCATCGGCAAGGCATCCGTGTTGTCTTTGCTCTTGGGATCTACCAGCAGCACTTTCCCTTCGACGTGCTGGGTCACTTGAGATTCACGCAAAAGCCCCGTGCCCAAATCGATGGTCAGCGTGCCCTGTTGAGTGCCGGTAAGATCATAGATGACATCAAACAGCGGATTTTGCCCTGTCACTCGCTTGGTGGCGTCGGATTTCAAGGTGGCTTCCATGGCAATCACGGCCTGATTATCTTGCCACGATTTCACGGTATAAGTGGCGTGAACATCCAGCGGGAAAGTGACTTTGAGGCGGGTATCGGCGTTCCAGGTTGAGCCCACCTTGAGCGGGGCATCAGGATAGTTGCCAAAAGCCGTCTGGAACTGCTCGGTGATGGCGTCTTCGCCAAAGGAATCGGTCAACGCCTTGTAAAAGGCATCGGTGGCCTCTTTGTCTCCAAAACCGACACCTTCGGCCACCGCGCGAAACATCTTATCCAGGCCGTCAATTTTGACAACCTTCCCTTGCGGCGTAAATTCCACGCTAAACGACTTGCCCACCAGCAAATCAAGGCCCTTGAAGAAATCGGGCGGTTCCTGTCCACTGGCCGTATCGAAGGCGCGTTTCTGCCCGCCTTGTTCCTGGTCCATAGCAATGCGCGTGTAAGTCACCTTGACCGTCGCGTTACCATTGCCGGCAACCTGGGCAACCTCCCAGCGATATTCCATGGTCATTTTCTGGTCCAGGGTCATCTTTTGCCCCATGATTTCCTGAGCAATGTGCTGCTTGGTCACACTGGTGACCTGATAAACATCGCCCTGCTTGAGGTGCAAGCGCAGCGTGAAAGTCGAAGGGCCGCAAGCGGCCAAAAGCGCCATCAAAACAACGGCCAGCGCCCCACTGGCCCACAAACGAACCGAACGCGACATAGGGTTTCCTCCAAATCTGGAAAAAGCGAATAGAACGGAAAGGATTATACCTCACAGCAGGCGCAGTTCCCCCCACACCTTACGGCCTTCGATATGCAACAAGCCCACCGCCCGCGGCACGCCCGCCAATGCTGGCGCTACGGGAGAGCCAGGGTTGCACAACAGTTGAAAGCCCACCCAACGGCAAACAGGGTAATGGGTATGCCCGAACACGACCACATCCGCCTGCGGGAAGGCGGCCAACGCGCGGCGGGCAAAACGGGCGAAGGGCGGCGCGCCGCGGCGCAAGTGCTCCCACTTATCTCCCACATAGCGCAGGAAAGAACCATGGCCGTGGCACATTCCCACCCGCACCTCTTCGAAAAGCAACACGCGCCGCGGCGGTAAACGCCGCAGAAAATACCAATCACGGTTGCCCCGCACGGCATAGGTGGGCGCAATGGCTTCCAGCGTTGTCAGCACCGAGGGGTGAATGACGTCGCCGGCATGCAAAATCGCCGCCACGTGGGCCTGCCGAAAGATCGCCAGCACCTCAGGCGGCAAAGCGCGAGCGCGGTCAGGCACGTGGGTATCGGCAATGAGGCCCAGAGTGATCATCTTTTGCGCTCAACCCTCCCCTGGCGACGGATGAAAGCGCGGGTGCGCCGCGACAAGCGGGACACCCCGCTCACGGCTTCCACGGCATCGAGCAACGCCAGGGCTGGCTCGGCCATCTGCCGCGCCCAGCCCGCATGCAACACCTGCAAGGCAAGGTGGGCTGCCTCATCGCCGCCTTGCGGGAGCCACCTTTCCAGCAATTGCACGACCGCCATCCGTTCCCCGTTTTCGCCAAAAGCGCCCACCTGCTTCAGCATGTCCGCCAGCAGGCGCTGCACCTCAGGGCGCACGATCTGGGTGGGGGTAAGCCGCTCGGCCAGGCGAAGCATCTGGCGCGGATAGGGTTGCGCCAGGATTGCCGCAATCTGCAGCGCGGTTTGCCACGTGCGAGGGCCACGCGCCGGCTCCAGCCAGGTGTGCAACAAAGCAACTGCTGCCGAGAGGTGCTCATCACGACCGTGCCGCCCCACAGTGGTCGCCAGAGCAAAACGCACTTCGGCGCGTGGGTCGCCTGCCAGGCGCGTGAGTGGCGCCGAGAATGCCTCCTCCCCTCGCAAACGCCGCAAAGCCAGCGCCACCGCCGCCAGCGCCCGCCCACCAGCAAGCGGGTGTTGGGCCAGGGAACGCAAATAATCCGCTGGCACCGTGGGGGCGGCCAGCACTTCACCCAACGGCACCAGCACGCGGGCAACATCCTCAGAGGCCAGGCGGGCATTCGCCGTAAACGCCTTCCACGCCGCCAGCCCTTCCAAAGCCATGTCTAAGGCTTCGGGGCTGCCAATACGGGCAGCGCCTTTGAGGTCGATGAGCAACGCGTCACGGTCGAGCATACATCCTCCACCATTTGCGAGAACGCGAGGAATTTCCCGCGCCAGCGCCTTTAAAGGCAAATGCGCGGGGCCAGCCCGCGCATTGTACCACGGAGAAGCGATGGTTCATTCCATACCGAGATAAGTCTTCTGCACCATTTCGTTAGTGCGCAGGTTTTCAGCCGTATCGGCCAACACAATTTCACCGGTGCGGAGCACATAGCCACGGTGGGCAATGGAAAGCGCCATGAGCGCGTTTTGTTCCACCAGCAGCACCGTTGTGCCTTGCTTGTTGATGTCCACGATGGTGTCGAAGATGAGTTCCACCAGCACCGGCGCCAGCCCCATCGAGGGCTCATCCAGCAACAGCAAACGGGGGCGCGCCATCAGGGCCCGGCCAATGGCGAGCATCTGCTGCTCACCGCCCGAAAGGGTGCCCGCCACCTGGTTGCGGCGCTCTTTCAAGCGTGGGAACAGTTCGTACACCCGCTCCAGGTCGGCCTTGATGCCTTCCTTGTCATTGCGGATGTAAGCGCCCAGGTCCAGGTTCTCGGCCACGGTCAGGCGGGCGAAAATGCCGCGACCTTCCGGCACCATCGAAACGCCTTTGTAGACGATTTCGTGGGGTTTGAAGGCGGTCAGGTCTTCACCTTCCAAGATCACCGTGCCCTGCCGTGGCTTGATGAGGCCCGTAATGGTGCGCAAGGTGGTGGTTTTGCCCGCACCGTTCGCGCCGATCAGGGTCACGATTTCGCCTTTTTCCACGGTCAACGAAATGCCCTTGAGGGCTTCGATGTTGCCGTAGAAGGAATGGACGTCGTGAAGTTCAAGCATAGCCATAAACGCACTCCTTTTACGCCGTTGCCGCGGCCTGGCTGCTTCCCAAGCCAGAGGCAGCCCCCCGCCCCAGGTAGGCTTCAATCACCCGCGGGTTGCGCTGAATTTCCTCAGGTTTGCCCTCGGCGATCTTCTTGCCGAAGTCCATCACCGCGATTTTTTCGCTAATGGTCATCACCACTTTCATATCGTGCTCGATGAGCAAGATGCTCAAACCGAGTTCGTCCCGCAGGTGGCGAATGAAGCGAATCATCTCACCGGTTTCGTTGGGGTTCATGCCAGCGGTGGGCTCATCCAGCAAGAGGAGTTTAGGCTTGCTGGCAAGGGCACGGGCGATTTCCAGGCGTCGTTGGGCGCCATAGGGCAGGTTGCGGGCAAGCTGGTCACCCAGGCCGCTCAACCCCACGAAATTGAGCAGGCGCTGGGCCTCCTCCAGGGCTTCCTGCTCTTCTTTCCGATAGCGGGGGGTATGCAAGATGGCATCCCACCAGTTATGGCGCATCAGCGGGTGCCGCCCCACCATGATGTTTTCCAGCGCCGTCATGTTAGCAAACAGACGGATGTTCTGGTAAGTGCGGGCGATGCCCATCCGCGTCACCCGGTCGGGGCGGAAGCCCTGGATTTCGTGGCCGTCGAAGATGATCTGCCCTTCCTCGGGCGTGTAGAAGCCGGTAATGCAGTTGAAGAAGGTAGTCTTGCCAGCGCCATTGGGGCCGATGACTGCAGCGATGCTGCCGGCCTCGATGGTGAAATCCAGGTTGTTGACGGCCACCAACCCGCCAAACCGTTTCGTTACACCTTTTGCAATCAAAATGGGAGCCATAAAACGCCTCCTAATCGCCCGTCTCTTCGACGCGCAGTTCGCGTTTCCGAATGGGTTCCGGCCAAAAGCCTTCGGGCTTGAGCAGCATCATGGCAATCAGCGCCAGGCCATACATCAGCATCCGGTACTCGGCAAATTCTCGCAGCAGTTCAGGCAGCCCCACCAGCGCCATCGAGCCCACCACCACGCCGGGCAGGCTTCCCACGCCGCCCACGATGATGAGCGAAAGCACGTTGATGGAAATCAACAGGTTGAAACTATGGGGAAAGATGGAGCCGACATACGAGGCAAAAATCGCGCCCGAGAGGCCCGAGAACGAGGCGCCAAAGGCGAAAGCCGTCAGTTTGGTCACCACCAGGTCGATGCCCATGGCTTCGGCCACGTCTTCGTCCTCGCGCATGGCCATCCAGGCCCGCCCCAGCCGCGACTCGCGCAGCCGGTAAGCCACAAAGAAAGCCACAATGATGCCCGCGAGAATGAGGTAGTAAAACTGCACGGGCGTCTCCAGCGTCCAGGGGCCGAAAGGCGGCTTTTTGATGAGCAAAATGCCCTGCGCGCCGCCGATGAGCGGCTTCAACCAGTTGGAAAGCGCCAGGATGCGGATGATTTCACCAAAGCCTAAGGTCACGATCGCCAGGTAGTCGCCCCGCATCCGCAGCACCGGAATACCGAGCAGAATGCCGGCAATCAAGGCCACCAGGATGGAAAAGGGCAGGGCTTCCCAGAAGGTGAAGTGGGCAATGCCCAGGGGGCCCGTAGAGGTCAACAAGCCCATGGTGTAAGCGCCCAGGGCAAAGAAGGCCACATAACCGAGGTCGAGCAGGCCGGCGTAGCCCACCACAATGTTCAGGCCCAGGCCCATGATGACGTACAGGCCAACCATGTTGAGCACATGGCTGAGGTACGAGCCCAAGATGGCCGGCAGCGCCAGTAACAGCACAATCAGCCCGCCAGCAACTGCCCAGCGGCGGATGCTCGGCGGCATCAGTTCTTTTGGCGACTGGCCTGCTGCCTCCAGAGCAGCGCGCTGCTCGGCACGCTTCCGCCCCAGGACCACATAGGCGATGGTCAATCCAAACACCAGCACCGCGCCGACGTAGTTCAAGCCCTCCGCGTTCATGAAAGGCGTGAAAATATTGCCGATGGTCATGCCTTTGAACAGGTCGGAAAGCATGCCCACGGTGATGGTGACGAGCGTTGCCTTGATGATCGCATCGCGCCAGAACGGTTCGAGCAGGGTCAGCCCGGCCAGCACCGCCCCCAACACCGCGCCGAGCACCACCATCAAAACCAAGCCCGTGGTGGGCGGCTGCCCAAACCGCAGAAGGGCATACAACTCTGCCGAGGTGCGCACGAACATGTAGTGAAAATCTACCCACTGGCCGAGGAAGGGGTAGAGCCCCAACAACAGGCCGCCTACCCCGCCCGCGAAGGTGGTGTGCAGCAGTCGTTTCCCGGCGGGGGAGTGATCTCGCAATGCAAAAACATACAACACGGTGCCCGCGGCCAGCAACAGGGTAATGTGCCCCAAAGAGAGGTCGGCAATTACCGCGCGCTTGCTGAAAGCCTGCACCATCCCCACCAGCGTGAAGTAAAGCGCCACGGCACCTGCCAGCAAGCCAGCCAGTAACGCTTGTTTCCAGGTCGATTGCTTAGGTTCCATATCTCACCGCCTTGGCTACACTTTCTCTTCAGAAAGGCGCTCGCCCAAAATACCGCTGGGGCGGAAAATCAGCACCAACACCAGCAGGGTGAAGGCGATGACGTCCTTCAGCTGGTAAGAAGCCGGAATGCCCAGGCCTTCCAGAATCAGCCCCGGCCCCAACGCCTCAAAGATACCCAGGAAAAAGCCGCCCAGCATAGCACCGGGCACGTTTCCGATACCGCCCAACACCGCGGCTGTAAAGGCTTTGATGCCGGGGATGAACCCCATGAAGAAGTGAACCTGCTTGAAAATCAAGGCATAGAGCACACCGGCGATGCCCGCCAGCGCCGAGCCCAGAATGAAGGTGTTCACGATGATGCCATCGACATCCACGCCCATGAGGGCGGCGACATCCTTGTCTTCGGCGACCGCGCGCATGGCCTTCCCGGCCTTGGTGTATTGCACATAGGCATACAGCCCGGCCATCAAGAGCAACGACACAATGATCACCAGCAAGTGGACCTTCAAGATTTTGACGCCCAGCACCGAGACTTTGCCGACGAAAATGTTCATGTCGGGGTAAGCCTCGACACCCGAACCGTAGAAGCCACGGAACGTATATTCAATCGTAAACGAAGCGCCGATGGCGGTAATCAACGGCACCAGGCGGGGCGCCCGCCGCAAAGGACGATAAGCCACCCGCTCGGTAATCAACGCCACCACCACCGAGGTCACCATAGCCAACAACATCACCAACAACAGCGAAATGATGGGGTGTGCGTTGTAAATGCCGTACTGGTCCAACTTGGCCGCCAAAAAGTAGCCCGTAAAAGCGCCTGCCATGAAAATATCGCCGTGGGCGAAGTTGATCATGAAGAGAATGCCATAAACCAGCGTGTACCCCAGCGCGATGAGTGCATACACACCGCCCTGTGAGAACCCATAAACAACAAAATCCATCCACTGCTCTTTGGTGTAATACGCGTTGTGGATGGAGCCAAAAACGCCAACGACAGCAATCACCACGATTGCCAGCCCGAACATCCAGACGATAATATCGACCAGGCTAAGGCGTTCGAGGAAATGTTTGAGTTTCTCAGCCATGAAGCCTCCCTCTTGCACTCGCCGCCGGGGGAGCGGCGAACCGTCCCCCCGGCGTGCAGAGGTAGATATGGGTTAGGGGTGCCGGAAGTTACCTCCCGGCACCCCTGCAAGTCCTACGGGAGCCAGAAGTTACTTCTTCGGCCACACCGGGACGTACTTGCCATGCTGAATCTGGTTGATGTTGATCTTCGGGTCGGCGCAGTCACCGTACTGGTTGCAGGTGAGCGTGCCGGTCAGGCCCTTGAAGTCCTTGGTGCTGAAGAGAGCCTGGCAGAGCGCCTTGCGCGGGATGTGGATGGTGCCATCTTTTTCCACCACCGCCACCTTCTTGATGGCGTCGAGCAGCATCATGGCCGCGTCGTAAGCGTGCAGGTGGAAAGCGCTGGGCGGCTGCTGGCCGTATTTGGCCTCGTACTTCTTGTTGAACTCTTCGTTGTTGACCGCCGCCGGGCCAGAGAGGTACATACCCTCAGCCGCTTCGCCCGCCGCCTTGATGAAGTCCGGCGAAATCATGCCGTCGGAGCCCATCAGCACGGTCTTCTCGAGGCCAGGCACCTCTTTCGCCTGCTGGGTGATCAGGGCGCCTTCCTGGATGAAGATCGGGTAATAGAGCACATCGGGCTTGCTGGCCGCAATCTTGGTCAGCACCGGGCGCATGTCGGTATCGCCGACGTTGATGGCTTCCTGCGCCACGCACTTGCCGCCCAACTGGGTGAAGACGTCGCAGGCCACCTGCTGCAACTGCTCGGCGTACGGGCTGCCGTCGTGAATGGTCGCCATGGTGCGAGCGCCCAAGACGTTGTAGGCAAACTCGGCCACCGCTTTACCCTGCACCTTATCGTTGTGTGCGGTGCGCAGGTAGCATTCGGCATGGGTATCGGGCGCAGTCAGCGAAGGCGCGGTGTTGGAGGGCGAGATCATCACCATGTGCGCGTTCGAGAGGATCTTGGAAGCCGGCTCGCCCGCGCTGGAGCAGGCCGTCCCGATCACGCCCACAATGGACTTATCCGCCGCCAGTTTCTGTGCGGCGGTCTGCCCACCTTCGGCGGAGCACTGAGCATCTTCCTTGACCACCTGGATGGTGTGCTTGCCCAACCAATCCTTGTTGGCCGCGGTGAAGTCGTCCACGGCGATTTCCACGCCGCCCACTTCGTCCACGCCCAGCGATTCATTGGGGCCGCTCAACACCACCGCCACGCCCATCTTGATGGGGTCGTTGGGGCCGATGTTGACACAGCCGTAGGGGTCGTCACACTTGTAAGTGGACTTTTGACCGCAGGCCGCCAAAGCCAGCACCGCGATCATCACTACGGCGAACAAAATGAACCATCGCTTCTTCAT
Source organism: uncultured Anaerolineaceae bacterium (assembly GCA_964474015.1). Taxonomy (GTDB): domain Bacteria; phylum Chloroflexota; class Anaerolineae; order Anaerolineales; family DRMV01; genus DRMV01. Next base: position 8,401 of record CAYYRG010000029.1, read on the forward strand.
ACTTCCTCCTCCTTACACCTTGCAGGGTGAACGGATATTGAAGCCAGGCACACGACCAGGTGCACCCGTTTTTGAATTTTACAACAAAGGAAAGGCACAATCAAGCCTCACCCCCACCACGCCCCTTTTGTTTACGGAAATTTTATACTGGCGCCCTGCCAGCGCCGCTTCAAGCCGCCCTATGGTAGAATTGAGCCGACCGTGACCGTGGAGGTATCTGTGACACCAACGCCTGAGCAAACTTACGACGCCTCAACCATCCAGGTGCTCAAAGGGCTGGAAGCCGTCCGGCGTCGCCCCGGCATGTACGTCGGCGGCACCGACATCAAAGCCCTGCACCACCTGATTTACGAGGTTGTAGACAATTCCATCGACGAAGCGCTGGCAGGGGCCTGCAACCGCATCGACATCATCATCCATCCCGACCAAAGCGTCACCGTGGCCGACAATGGCCGCGGCATTCCGGTGGACATCCACCCGGAAGCCAAGAAATCGGCCCTGGAAGTTGTGATGACCACGCTGCACGCCGGCGGCAAATTTGGCGGCGGCGGCTACAAGGTTTCCGGCGGGCTGCACGGCGTCGGCGTTTCCGCCGTCAACGCCCTTTCCGAATGGTGCGAGGTGGAAGTCAAGCGCGGCGGCAAAATCTACCGCCAGCGCTACGAGCGCGGCTACCCCGTGACGCCGGTCGAAGAAATCGGCAAAGCCCCCAAAGGCGAAACCGGCACCCGCACCACCTTCAAATTCGACCCCACCATCTTCAAAGGCGACCTGCACTACCGCTTCGAAACCCTGGTCCAGCGGTTCCGCGAAATGGCCTTTGTCACCCGCGGGGTGACCATCCACTTTCGGGACGAGCGCACCGACCGGGAAATGACCTTCTACTTCGAAGGCGGCATCAAATCCTTCGTGCGCTACCTCAACCGCAGCCGCCAACCCCTGCACCCCGTCGTCCACGCTGAAAAGACCATCGACAACATCTACATCGAATTTGCCCTCCAATATACCGACGCCTTTACCGAATCGGTATATGCCTTTGCCAACACCATCAACACCATCGACGGCGGCACCCACCTCACCGGCCTGCGCTCGGCCATCACCCGCACCCTCAACGACTATGCCCGCAAGGCCGGCCTGCTGAAAGATTCCGACCCCAACTTCACCGGCGACGACACCCGTGAAGGCCTCACCGCCATCGTCAGCGTCAAGCACCCCGACCCCCAGTTTGAAAGCCAGACCAAAGTCAAACTGATGAACCCCGAGGTGCAGACCTACACCGCCCAGGTGGTGAGCGAAGCCCTGAGCACCTTCCTGGAAGAAAACCCCTCCGCGGCGCGCGCCATCGTGCACAAATGCCTTACCTCTGCACGCGCCCGCACCGCGGCGCGCAAAGCCCGCGACCTCATCATCCGTAAATCGGCCCTCGAAAGCCTCACCCTGCCCGGAAAACTCGCCGACTGCTCTTCGCGCGACCCCGAACACACCGAACTCTACATCGTCGAGGGCGAATCGGCAGGCGGCTCGGCCAAACAGGGGCGTGACCGCCACTTCCAGGCCGTGCTGCCGTTGCGGGGCAAAATTCTCAACACCGAGCGGGCCCGCCTCGACAAAATCCTCTCCAACAAAGAAATCAAAGCCCTCATCTCAGCCTTAGGCACCGGCATCGGCGAAGACTTCAACATCCAAAACCTGCGCTACGGGCGGATCATCATCATGACCGACGCCGACGTCGACGGCAGCCACATCCGCACCCTGCTGCTCACCTTCTTCTTCCGCTACATGCAACCCCTCATCGAAGAAGGTCATCTTTTCATCGCCCAGCCGCCCCTCTACCGCATTGCCTATAAGAACAAGGTGCGCTACGCCTACACCGAAGCCGAGCGCGAGCGCATCTTGCAAGAAATCGGCGACGGCGTCAAAATTCACCTCCAGCGCTACAAAGGTCTCGGTGAAATGAACCCCCAGCAACTCTGGGAAACCACCATGGACCCGCAAACGCGTACCCTTCTCAAAGTGACCATCGACGACGCCGCCGAAGCCGACCGCGTCTTCAGCATGCTCATGGGCAGCGAAGTGCCGCCTCGTCGCCGCTTCATCCAAACCCACGCCCGCGAAGTCCGCAACCTGGACATCTAACAACCCCGAGGTCAAAACATTATGGCGCTTCAAGTTGGCGACATGCTTCAGGGGCGCTATCGCATCCTTTCCGTGCTGGGGCAAGGAGGGATGGGGTCGGTCTACCGGGCCCTCGACACCACCCTCAACATCGAAGTCGCCATCAAAGAAAACCTGTTCGGCTCGGCAGAATATGCCGAACAGTTCAAGCAGGAAGCCCGCCTGCTGGCTTCCCTGCGCCACCCCAACCTGCCGCGCGTCACCGATTACTTCGTCATCGAAAACCAGGGGCAGTACCTGGTGATGGACTACATCGAGGGGGAAGACCTCAAAACCCGCATCGAACGCGCCGGCAAAATCAGCGTGCAAGAAGCCGTGACCATCGGCCTGGCCCTGTGCGACGCGCTGGAATACCTGCACAGCCAGCAACCGCCCATCATCCATCGCGACATCAAGCCCGGCAACGTGCGCATCACCTCCGAGGGGCACGTCTTCCTGGTGGACTTCGGGCTGGCAAAAATCGGCGGTCACGACCAGCGCACCGTCACCGGCGCGCAGGCCGTCACCCCCGGCTTCTCGCCGCCAGAACAGTACGGCACCGCGCACACCGGCCCGCATTCCGACATTTACAGCCTGGGCGCCACCCTCTACATGGCCCTGGCGGGGGAAGCCCCACCCGACGCCTTCGAGCGCGCCCTCGACCAGGCCGAACTGCGCCCGCTGGACGCCGTCAACCCTGAAGTCCCCCCTGCGCTGGCGCAAATCATCGAAACGGCGATGGCCCTGCAAGCCAGCGACCGCTTCGCCTCGGCGGCGGAAATGAAAGCCGCCCTGCTGAGCCTCGACCTGGTGCCCAACCAGGAGCAGCACCTGCAAGACCACCAATGGGCTGTCACCCCTCCGCCGGGCATCGGGGGCTGGCGCAGCACGCCTGCCGAAGGCGGCAGCGGCAAGCCCCCCTCACAACCGCCCTCCGCAGCCGCCGCGGCGACGCCAGGCTCCCAGCCCCGCCCTTCGGCCCCAGCCGACCCTGCCAACACAGCCCCCTCCCGCCCCCACAGGCGCTACCGCCGCCTGCGGGTGTGGCTGTGGCTCAGCCTGATTGCCCTGGTGCTGGCCGCATGGTATCGCGTCTCTCCCCAAAGCCTGCAAGCCACGGCGTTGCAGGTCGAGCAGTGGGGGCAGGCGCGCCTGGCGCCCTACGTCGCCCGCTGGGTGCCAGGATGGCAACCCCCCACACACACACCGACCACCCCCACCGCCCTGGCAGCAGCCGCCACCCCGCCCCTGGCCGTTGCCGCCCACACCACCCCCACACCTACCCCCAGCCCCACCCCTTCTCCCACCGCGACCGCCACCCCGCGGCCTTCCCCCACCCCAACCGCCACATCCACCCCGACCATCACGCCCACGCCAGCCCCCACACCCATCGGCGGCAGCGGGCAACTGGCTTTCGCCTCGCAAAACGGCGACGCAGCCCAAATCTGGCTCACCGACACCACCGGCCACCTCATCCGCCAGCTCACCAACCGCCCCGGCGGCGCCTGCCAGCCCGCCTGGGCACCCGATGGCAACACCCTTGCCTTCACCGCGCCCTGCAAAACCAACCAAACAGCCTACCTGGAAAGCCAGATTTACCTCCTCCACCTGGATTCCGGCAAAGTGGACGAACTCACCCCGCCGGAATGGGGCGGCTACGACCCCGCCATTTCGCCCGATGGGCGCTATCTGGCCTTCACCAGCCTGCACAGCGGCAGCCCCCGCCTCTATTTGCTGGACTTGAACACCCGCAAGATCACCCCCCTCACCCCCAACATGCCCCAAACCGCGCAGCCCGCCTGGTCCCCCGACGGGCACTTCCTGGCCTTTACCAGCCTCGACACCGCCCGCATCTGGCTGCTGCCCTTCGACCCCGCCACCGGCAAAGCAGGCGAACCGCAACCCTTCTCGCACAGCGGCAACAAACTGGACGCCCACCCCACCTGGGGCGGCGATGGCGCGCTGATGGTGTTCTCACAACTGGCCTCCAGCCAGGCTCTCCCCTACCTGGTCAAAGCACCGCTGGCCCAGCAAGGCCTCCAGGAATTCCCCCTTACCGTCGTTGGCATGGCCATGCGGGAACCCGCAGCATCGCCGGACGGGCGCTGGCTGGCTTTCGAGGGCTGGAAAGACCCCAACCATGACATCTTCCTGATCTCTATCGACGGCGCCCAGGTGAAACGCCTCACCACCCTTGAAGGATGGGATTTCGACCCCGCCTGGCGCCCTGCCCATCCGTAGCCCCGCCGCCTCAACCGTTGCTTGCACCGCCTCCTGCGGCATGGGGCTTCCCTTCCCCAAGGAGCGCGTCATGCAAGCCCTGAAAGAACGCATCCTCAAAGATGGCCGCTACCTCGGCGGCGGCATCCTCAAAGT
>CAYYRG010000030.1:0-12727 GCA_964474015.1 uncultured Anaerolineaceae bacterium
GACGACGTCCCGCGGCATGAGTCCATCGGCTGCGAGCAGGCTGCGGTGGGGCCGGGCGGTTGTGCCTCCAACACCGCGGTGGTGCTGGCTTCCCTCGGCGTGCCCGTTGGCATCGCGGCCTGTATTGGTAACGACGATGCCGCCCGCTTCGCCCGCCGCACCTGGCAAACCTACGGCGTGGACGACCGCTTCGTGACCGTGGTTTCCTCTGCCACCGCCGTAAGCGTGGGGCTGGTGGACAGCGAGCGCCAGCCGCGCTTCATCCACACCAGCGGCGCCAACGCCGCCCTGACGCCCGACCGCTTGCAGCCCCAGGCCTATGCCGCCGCGGGCGCTCGCTGGCTGCACCTTGGCGGTTACTTTGTGCTGCCCGGCCTGCTTACACCAGCCCTGGCGGAGGTTTTCCGCGCCGCCCGGCGGCTGGGGCTGCGCACCTCTCTGGATGTGGTCACCTCCCCCGCCATGAGCCACCCCGAGCCGCTCTGGCCTGTGCTGCCGCAGGTGGACGTCTTCTTTTGCAACCTGCACGAAGGCCGCCGCCTGACCGGCGAAAGCACGCCCGCAGCCATTGCCGCGGCGTTGCGGGCACGCGGGGCGGCCACGGTGATCGTCAAACTGGGCAGCGAGGGCTGCTACCTGGCGGATGAACACGGAGCGCGCCGCCTGCCCGCGCCCGCCGTGAGCGAGGTGGTGGATACCACCGGCGCGGGCGACGCCTTTGCCGCAGGCTACATCGCTGCCGCGCTGCAAGGGGCTTCCCCGCCCGAAGCCGCTGCCTACGCCAACCGTATTGGCGCGCAAGCGGTCACCGCCCTGGGCGCGGTCGCCGCGTTCCCGCCGCCTTCCAAAGCATGACACCGCCCTATCGCGCCGCCAGCCCCAGCCGCCCCCACCACGGCCAGAAACGACCGCCTCGCCAGATAAAGGGTTCATCTGGCCGAGAAAAAGCCGCCCAGAGGGGACGCCAGAGTTCAAAACCGCCGCGGCCGGTCACGCCAATCGTGGCCGCATATTGGCGGTCGGTCCAGCGATAAAACTGCCCCACGCCGGGCCGTTGGGGGTCATAGAGCATCACTTCCCGCACCACATAATAGCCCTGCGCTGCCAAATTAAGATTGGTCACGGCATACGCCCGGCCCGCGGCATCCACCCGGCTGACCACCAAAATATGCTCAAAAGTATCCCCTGGGCCAGCGTAAAGGTAGAGCAAATCCCCCGCCTGCAATGGGAACGCCCGAAAATCCACCTTGTTCAGCGGCTGCGCGAAACGGGAATGGCAAAAGCGGTCGGGCGGTAACACCTGACGGATGACGCGCCAGTCGGTGCGGGGGTTGAGCAACCAAAAGCGGGAAAGCGGCGTTGTTTCGGGGACCAGTCCCGCACCGCGCAGAATGGCCAGCGAAAGGGGGCCGCACATATTGGAAGGCGAAGGGAAACGCGTGAACCCCAGGCGGCGCGCCACGGCCTCGGCAGCAGGCTGATCGGGGGCGAGATAAGTCCGCGCGACAGCATCGAGCCGGGCCTGCCAGGGCGGGGGCGGCGTGTTTTCCGGCACCGTGCGGCAATCAAGGTAAGGGCGCGGCGTCGGTAAGGGGTGTCGCGCCTCGGCCATCCCTTGAGGCACCGCCAACGCCCTCAACCACGCCAACGACAGCGCCAGTAACAAAAAAGCCCACAACCGGCGGTAAGCGGTCATGGGCATGATTCTACCATTCAAGCCAATCAGGCGCTACGGCGACAAGACCACCTCTTTGAGCGCCTGCAAATGCTGAATCAGCGCCCGCAACTGGCGATCGGCATAGCCGGGCGAATCCAGATTCGCCTGAATCTCTGCCACTTGCTTTTGCATTTGGGCTACCAGGTCGCGATGCGCGGCAGGCGTCTTTTGCTGCAGGGTTTGCAAGGCCCGTCCCAGGGCCTCGGCGTGCAACCTTGCGCCGGTGGCGTCTTCGTCTTTCAGCGCCACACGCACAGCATAAGCCTCGGCCAGCGCACCTGACAAGGCGGCTTCCAGCATCGCCCGGTCGCTCGCCTGTTGTGCATTTTTGACTTCTTGCTGCAACGCATCGCGCTGAGATTGCACCTGCTTCAACTGGTCTTGCAGGCTTTGAGCCTGCTGCACAGCCTGCTGAGCCTGCGCCTGCGCCTGTTGGGCGCTGCGGCGGGCCGGCACATACAACACCCTGGTCGCCGCCACAAAGCCCAGCCCAAACACCACCAGCACGATCAACGTCCAGCGCCACAGGCGGCGCAAGAAGCGCCGGGCTTTGCCGGGCGGCTTAGGCTGGGGCGACTCAGGGGCCTGGCTTTCCGCCGCGGGGGGCGGTTCAGGGGGAACCGCAGCCGCGCTTTCGGCCTGGGGGGCAGTTGCCGCGGTGGGTGGGGGTGTTGCCGCGGGTGTTGATGTCGCGCCCGCGGGGGGAGCGGGGTTTTCGGGCGTTTCAGGGGCATTCTGGGGGGTAGAGAACGGTTCTTCGGGCATCGCGCACCTCCTTCCAATGAGGCTATTGTACCACCCCCTGCACACACCAGCGAAGCCGTCATTCCCCTTCTGCGGGAATGCCCTGCGGGAACATGCGGGCGATGTGCGCTGCGATGCGCGCCACCGCCTGCCGCACTAAGGCGCGGTTCGCCTCGCTCTGGTGCCAGCGGCTGGCTCCGGAAGGGTGCGGCAACGGCACCACCCAACGCCCATCAACCTGCTTTTCGGTGCCGATGATTTCGCTCAATCTGGCCTTTTGGGGGTAAAACATGTTGATCGCCAACCGCCCGACGGGCAAAATCAGTTCAGGATCCACCAGCGCAATCTCGGCTTCCAAAAAAGGGCGGCAGAGCATCTGCTCTTTGCGGCTGGGGGCACGATCGCCGCTTCCCGACTTTGCCCGCCCGGGATAACACTTGGTTACCGAGGTCATGTACTGGGTGCGGCGGAACCAGCCTTCTTCGATGCCCGCGTCGGCCAGCCAGCGAAAAAGGCGCTGACCGCTGCCGGCGTTGAAGGGACGACCGGCTTCCACCTCGGTAATGCCAGGAGCCTGCCCGATCACCATGATGCGCGCCCCCACATGGCCGGAATAAATCGGGCGCGGGTGCACCCAATAGCCAGCCTCCAGACAGGCCCGACAGGTTGCCATCCGTTCCCGCAAAGCATCCAACCGGGCACGGCGAGCAGTCAAGTCCTCCGTCATCAGGAAGCCTCCAGCAAACGCGGCAGCGCCAGCAAAGCCCCAAACCGCCCCGTGCGGCCATGCTCGGCACGGTGGGAATACCAATCCTCCAGATAGCAAGCCGTACAGAGGGCGGCCACCTCGATTTGTTCAGCAGGCACGCCAGCCCGCAACAGTTGCAGGCGGTTGGCTTCCCACAAATCCAGGTGAAAGCGGTCGCCGTGGCGAGGCAGCAGGCGCCCGGCCGCTTCGCCAAAAGCCGCCTGCACCTCAGCCGCCACCTCGGGGCCGATTTCGTAATGGTCGGGGCCAATGGCGGGGCCAATGGCGGCCACCACGTCGGCAGGCTGCGTGCCAAATGCCGTGCCGAGGGCTTCCACGGCTGCCGCCGCGGCCCCCAACACCGTACCCCGCCACCCCGCATGGGCCAGGGCCAGCGCCTGCCGCCGCGGGTCATAGAGCAAAATCGGCACGCAATCGGCAAAACGCATCACCAGCGTGACTTCGGGACGGTCGGTGAGGATGATGTCGGCCTTGGGGGGCGGCTCTGGGGCTGTCAGGGGGCGGGGGGTCTGCGCGACCACCGCTTCCCGGCCGTGCACCAGCCAGGCATCGAAACGGCTGGCCACCGAAAGCCCCAGGGCCTCAAACGCCCGCCGAATGTTGTGCTGCACCCGCCCCCAATCGTCGCCCACCGTCGAGCCCATGTTGAGGGAAGCCCAGGGGCGCGGGCTGACCCCGCCGCGGCGCGTGAAAACCCCATGCACCACGCCATAGCGGGCAAGGTTGTCGAAAGTGTAGTAACGCAAACCTTGATTTTCGGTGAAAGGCATGGGGGATGGTCAGATAGTCGGATAGTCAGAAAGGCAGGTAGTCGCAGAGCGGGAAGTCAGGCGTCGCGACGGTCTTCGCCATAAACGGCCCGCGCGATGTGAAAACGGGCTTCCAGCGCCTTGACGTTCTGCCGCATACTCTCTTCGACCAGCGGATAGCCAAACCAGGCCGTCGTAAAGCCAAACAGGAAGCCGGTAAGGGTGCGCAACAACGGGGTGCTCTCGCGATAAGGCAAGAAGGAATGCGGCATCTGGCTCAGCAGCTGGCTAAAGCCGTCCAGGCCAATGGGAAGCCACCCCAACAACAGCCAGAGATACCACGGCAACGGCGGAATGCGGCGGCGTGTCAGGCCATAGAGCAGACCAAAGAGCAAGATCGCGCCGTAGATGGCAATGTCGCGCTCACAAATGGCCACCTTGAACCCCACCGTGCGGTTGCCGATAAACCTTCGCGCCTGCCAGAGGTCGTTGGGATCCAGGCCCGTGGCCTCGCCGTAGGGCTTCAGGCCGGGCACGTGCGCTGCGGCGCGCGGATAGGCAGGCTGCTCCCCAAAAAGAAACCACGAGCGGAAAGCCAGTTGATGGCAGGTTGCGCCGTAAACCGTGTAAATGGCTTTGGCGGGGGTGGTCAACCCCGCTTCCATCAAAGTCGGGGCGAGAAATGGCAGGCCGACATACAACCCCACCAGCAAATTGAACACCAGCAGCCAATGCTTGCTGAACCAGTAAATGAACCGCTCGGTGGCGTTGACGCGACGCGGCGCCATCTGCCGCCCTTCGGCCTGCCCTTTGGCCGCCGCCCGCAGCGCAATCAAAATGCGGGTGCGGTTGAGGTCGCCGTCGAGGGTATAAGGCCCAATGCGGAGCACTGGCGTGCGTCCGGCCAGTTTTTCGGCCAGCCCTGCGTTTTGCGAAACATCCACCGTGACCACGCGATGAGGTACTTCGCCCTGCAAACCTTCCAGCAGCGAACGAAGCGCCTCGACGCCCTCGTCTTCCGGGCGAGTGTACAACACCACGGTGATCATGGAGTCACGCCAATGCTCTGCAAACCAGCCCGCAGGTCGCCTTCCTGCAACATGCCGACATGCATGTAACGGATGACGCCGTCTTTATCGATGAAAAAGGTCGTTGGGAAGCCCTGAATACGGTACATCTGCACCAATGCCTGCTGGGGGTCAAGCAAGACCGTGAAAGTAAAGCCTTTCTGCTTGATGAACTCGGCAACCTGATTGGCCGGTTCGGCATCGTTGACGGCCAGCATGACATAATCGTTCTGGTGCTTGAGGTAATATTGCTGCAACATGGGCATCTCGGCACGGCACGGCGGGCACCACGTCGCCCAGAAGTTGAGCACCACGGGCTTGCCGCGGAAATCTTGCAGATGCACGATTTTGCCATCGAGGGTTTCCGCCGCGAACGAGGGCGCATTGGCCCCTACCACGGGCGCAGAAGCCCGCGCCGAGCCGCCGCTGTTCCCCTTGAGCAACATGCTGCCGCCCCACACGGCCAGGAACAGCCCCACAATCAGCAGAGCCCCGCGCAGCAGGGCAGTTTCCGGCGAGGTGGTGTTGGCACGTTTTCGGGACTTCGTGTATTTTTTTCGAGCCATGGCTACAATCCTAAGTTGAAGAGATTACCCAACCGGGCGATGTAAGAGAACACGCCAAGGGTCAGCATCGCGCCCACGATGATGAGCGTGATGCCCATCAGAATTTCCACAATGCGGCTGAGTCGGCTGTATTTTTGCAAAATCACCGTCACCCAGTCGATGCTGAGGGCTGCCAGCAAGAAGGGCACCGCCAACCCGGCAGAGTAAGCGGTCAGCAGCACCGCCCCCTGGGCAATGGAACCGCCGTTGAGAGCAATGGTCAAAATCGCGCCCAGCACCGGGCCCACGCAGGGGCTCCAGCCGGCAGAAAAGAAAATCCCCATCAAGGCCGAGGAAAGCAGCCCTTTGCTGTCGATCTCCGCGTCGGGGCGGATGTCGTATTCCAGAAACGGAATGCGCACGATGCCGGTCATGTGAATGCCGAAAATGACCACCACCACGCCGCCGATGCGCGCCAGCCATGCGCGCACGCTGTAAAGCAGACCGCCCAGCGCCGAGGTTGCCACCCCCAACAGAATGAACACCAGGCTAAAACCCAACACGAAAGCCAACCCGTGCATCAGCGCCTTGCTGCGCTGTTTGCCGGTGGTGGTTTCGGCCAGGGCGCGCCCGCTAAGGTAACTGATGTAAGCAGGCACCAGGGGCAACACACAGGGCGAAAGGAAAGAAGCCAACCCAGCCACGAAAGCCAGGCCAATGGTGACGTTCATGCACACCTCCAAAGCGAGGGTCGTCGTTCACCGCCTGCGGGCGATGGGGTGAATTTTACCAAACTTTTCGGGGAGGGCATCAGCGCCGTGAGGGGCGTTCCAGCACCACTTCGCCGCGACGGATCTGGAAATGATCGAAATCGCGCGCCACCGCGGTGTTGGGGAAAACCGCCCGCGCTTCGCGCAGCACATCTTGCTCGCGATAGCGGCGGGAAAGATGCGTGAGGATCAATTGCCCCACCCCAGCGCGAGCAGCCAGTTCCGCCGCCTGTTTGGCAGTAAGGTGGGCAAAACGCCGCGCCATGTCGGCCTCTTCTTCCAGATATGTAGCCTCGACCACCAGCGCATCCGCGCCGCGGCACACCGCGACCAGTTCTTCCGTGCGCCCCACATCGCCAATGTGGACGTAACGCACCCCCCGGCGCGGCGGGCCAAGCACGGCATCGGGCTGAATCACGCGCCCATCGGGCAGGCGCGCCGGGCGGCCTTCCACCAGGTCGCGCCGCCACGGCCCGGGCGGCACCCCCAGCGCCTCGGCCTTTTCGGGCAAAAAGGGGCGGCGGCTCTTCTCTTCAAAGCGATAGCCGTAGCAATCCGGCCCACGGTGCCACACAGGGAAGGCGGTTACCGTGAAATCGTCGGCCTCAAAAATCACCCCCGGCGTGACCGGAATAAGCGCCAGTTCCATAGGCGGACGATGCCCCCCCAGGACGACGTCATACAACAAAATACGGATGCGCTCCAACGCCCACGCCCCGGCATAGATCTCCAGCCGCTCAATGGCTTCCCAGCGCATGAAAGTCGAAAGCAGCCCTCCCAGCCCCAGGATGTGGTCCAGGTGGCCGTGGGTGATCAAAATGCGGTTGAGGCGCTTGAAGCCCACGCCGGCGCGCAAAATCTGCCGCTGGGTGCCCTCGCCGCAATCGAGCAAAAAGCGGTGCTCGTTGTGCTGAATGATATGCGCCGAAAGCCCGCGCTGCACCGAGGGGGCCGAGGCCGACGTGCCCAAAAAGGTCAATTCAAACAAAAGCGCACTCCGTTTTGCAAGGGTTCGCGCCCGCGGGCGCGGTCAGGCAGGCTGTGCAGCAGTTAGGCGTCCGATTCCCGCAGAGCCTCGACCTGCGCAGGCTTGATGCCTTCCTGCGCGAGGTAATAAGCACCCAACAGGGTAATCGGCAGCCACAGCGCGCCGTGCAGCACCAAAGTATACCCCGCCGCCAGCCCTTTTTCCACCCCATAGGCCATCAGCACGGCAATGCCAGGGGTATCGAAAGTGCCGACATAACCGGGGGCGGAAGGCAGCGTGGTGGCCAGGTTGACCACGCCGTTCATCAACATCAGGGCAAAGAAACTGACATGGAAAGGAAAAGCGTGCATCACCAGCCAGTATTTGCCGGTTTCCAGCAGCCAGATGACCAGGGAAGTGAGAAAGACCATCAACGCTTCCTGGGGCGAGCGCAGCGCCTCGAGGCCGGAAAGAAACTTGCGCCCCACGCTCAACACACGCTCGCGAAACCGCGCCGGCACCCAGCGCACACCCCACACCAGCACCGCCTCGGCGCGCTGCGGGAACATCGCCGCCAGCAGAAATGCCGCTAACGCCCCCAAAAAGGCCGCCGCGCCGCCTATGGCCAGGTTCTGAATGCTGCCCACAAAGCCCGAATCAGCCGTCAGGCGGGTGAGTTCCGGCAGGTTAAGGAAGACAAACGCCAGCATCACCACGCCATCGTAGACGCGCTCGACCAAAATGGTGCTCAACGAAGCCGAAACCGGCACCCCTTCATGCCGCTTGAGCAACACCGCCCGCAGCAATTCGCCGGCGCGCGCCGGGTAGATGTTGTTGCCCATGTAGCCAATGGCCACCAGGCGGAACATCGTCGGCACCGGCACTGCCTTGATGGGGCGCACCAGGTAATGCCAGCGCCACGCCCGCACCACCACAGCCAAAAAATAGACCGCAATGCCCGGCAACAGCCACCAGTAATTGGCATGGCGCAACGCCGCCCAAAACTCGGCCAGCCGCATCCCCTTCAGGGCAAGGTAAAGGAACCCCGCACTGACGGCGACCCCCAGCAAGAAATGCCATCGTTTCATGCCAGCCACCTCGCCTCAAGCGCCATACACCCGTACCTCATCCTGCGCCAGGGTCTCTTCCAGCAGGGAAGGGATGTCCAACAAGGCTTCCATCTCGGCCACCCGCTGCAAATTGGCACGCGTCGCGGGCTTGCGCGCCAGCAAAGCGCACCCATCGCGGTAAGGTTGCCTGGCCAGGTCGTAAAAGCCCAGCCGCTCACCGAGGTCGATGATTTCCTGCTTGCTCCACGCCAGCAAAGGGCGGAAAATCGGGAAGCCCTCCAGCGCGGCGTTGACGGCGAGCATATTTTCTAAGGTTTGAGAAGCCACCTGCCCGAGGCTGTCGCCGCTGAACACGGCTTTGCCGCCCTCCCGTTGGGCCAACGCGGCCGCGGCGCGCGCGATGAACCGCCGGAAAGTCACCACCCGATAAGGCTGATACTTTTGCGGCAAATCGGCAGCCCGCCAGTGATAGGGGCGGTAGGGCAGATAATGCACCTTCAGGCCGGGAATGTAGCGTCCCAGCAACGCCGCCAGTTGTCCCACTTTTTGCACATGGGCCTCTTCAGCCTCTTCAAAGACATGGAAATGCACCAACGACAGCCGGGCGCCGCGCCGCGCCATCAGATAAGCCGCCAGCACCGAATCGATGCCGCCGGAATACAGCCCCACCAGTTTGCCGCTCACCCCGACCGGGAAACCACTGGGGCCAGGGCGCCGCTCGGCAAACACGAAAATCGCGCCGGGGGCAACCTCCACGAACACTTCCACATCGGGCGCACTCAAATCGACGCCCATGCCCGTGGCCTCAGCCACCGCCGCGCCGACCACCCGGCCAATGCCCTGGGAATCCAGCGGAAAGCGTTTTTCCGCCCGGCGAGCGCGGATGGCAAACGTCTTTCCCGGCGCGGCCTGCCGCTGTGCCTCGGCCACTGCTGCGGCCGTCATGGCTTCTACTTCCACAGGCACTACGGTGACTTCCGCCCACCATGCCACCCCAAACACGTCGCCGAAGTCTTCGGCCTGGGGGCTTTGGGCCACCAAACGCCCCATCAAATGCTCCACCGAGGTCACCGCGGGGTGCTGCCGACGGATGTTCCGGCGCAACTGGTTGATGAAGTCGCGGCGATTGTGCCCCTTGAGGCCAATTTCGCTGCTGTAATGAATGAGGTAAGCAGGCATTTTACAATCCTATGGCGTGTAGCAACAAATAAAACCCGGCGGCCACCAGGCCGCTAATCGGAATGGTGAGAATCCAGGCATAAATCATATCCCCGGCAATCTGCCAGCGCACCTTGTTGATGCGCTCGGCAGCCCCCGCGCCCATGAGCGCCGAAGTCATCACGTGGGTGGTGCTCACCGGCCCACCCAGCAGGGAAGCCCCGCCGATCACCACGGCGCTGGCCACCTGGGAACTGAAGCCGTGAATGGGGCGAATGCGGAACACGCGCCCCCCGAGGGTCAAAATGAGCCGCCAGCCTCCAAAACTCGCCCCCACGCCCATCACAATGGCCGAGAGCAGCACCACCCAAAACGGCACCGCGAAATGCGGAATCTGGCCGCTCACCACCAACGCCAGAGTGAGCACGCCCATGGTTTTCTGCGAGTCGTTCGCGCCGTGGCTCATCGCCAGGCCAATAGCCGTCAACAACTGGCCGCGCCGGAAGACCTCACCCATGCGCGGCGAGGCATTCCGAAAAGTCACGAAATTGAACTTGGTCACAAGGTAGCCCGCGAAGAAGCCCAAAAAAGGCGAACTGAAAAGTGCAATCAGCACGCGCGTCAGGCCCGGCCAACGAATGACAGCCACGCCGCGGGCGATCACCGCCGCGCCCAACAAGCCGCCTACCAAGGCATGTGAAGAAGAAGAGGGAATCCCAAACCACCAGGTAATGATGTTCCAAACATTGGCGCCGATCAAAGCCCCTGCGAGAATGGTGAGGGTAATGGCATCCCCGTGGAACATATCGGCGCCGATGGCTTTCGCCACCGCCGAGCCAAAAATCAGCGGCCCCAGGAACTCGCCCACAGCCACCCACAGCAAGGTCGTGCGGGGGCGCAAAGCCCGGGTGGAGATCAACGGCGCCGCGATGTTTGGACTATCGTGAAAACCGTTCAAAAAGCCATAAGTCAGCCCTAAGGCAATCACAACGAACAGCACGAAGCAACCTCCTGCTTTTCACAAGCCCATGTTCACCGGCTCACGCACTCCGCTACCACGCCCAAAATGCAGCCCAAAGCGCGATCATCACCACGCCAAGGCCAAAGCGCACCACGAAAGCCCAGCCGCAGCCCCAGAGATAGCCGCGGGTGGCTTCCCAGGCGGCACGGCGATCGCGCTGGCGCAAATATTCCACTCCCAAGAGCACCAGCGGGGCAGCCACCAGCCCACCCAACGGCGGGAAGAAGTAAGTGCCCGCAAGCCCTGCCACCATAGCCGCGGCGATGCTATACCAGGCTGCGCCGCCCACGTGCGCCCCGCGCGCCATCAAAATGTTGTCAATCGTCGCGCCCACCACCATGAGCACCGTCAGGGCTGCGAACACCCACACGCCCGCGCCGCCAAACCCTGCCGCCAGCCCATAGCCCAACGCCGCCAGCCAGATGACCACAATGCCGGGGAAAATTGGCACCACCAGCCCAAACAACCCCACCAGCATGACGAGCAAAGTCGCAATGCGCAGCGTCAAGCCCAGCCAATCCATGTGCGCCTCCTGCCCCGGCTATTGCGCGGGGCGGATCACTTCCATCCCGCCCATGTAGGGGCGTAACACCTCTGGCACCACCACACTGCCATCGGGCTGCTGGTAGTTTTCCAGCACTGCGATCATGGTGCGGGGCAACCCCAACCCCGAGCCGTTGAGGGTATGCAGATAGCGCGGCTTCTTGCTGCCCTTGGGGCGATAGCGGATGTTCGCCCGGCGTGCCTGGAAATCGCCAACGTTGGAAACCGAGGAAACCTCCAGCCACTCACCGCTGCCAGGAGCCCAGACTTCCAGGTCGTAAGTGATGCGGGCGGCGAAGCCCAGATCGCCGGTGCACAGTTGTACCACGCGATAGGTCAGACCGAGGTCGGCCAGGGTTTGCTCGGCATCGGCCAGCATCTTTTCCAGGGCTGCGTCGGAATCTTCCGGGCGGGTGTAGATGTACATTTCAACCTTGTCGAACTGGTGCCCGCGCTTGATGCCGCGCACATCGCGGCCAGCGCTCATCTTCTCCCGCCGGAAACAAGGTGTATACGCCGTGTAGTGCCGCGGCAGGTCGTCTTCCTCGAAAATTTCGCCCATGTGCATACCGGTCAACGGCACTTCTGCCGTCGGCACCCACCAAAAGTCTTCCTCTGCGTCGTGATAGAGATTGTCGCGGAATTTGGGCAACTGGCCAGAAGCAAACACCACGGCTTCCTTGACCATGAACGGCGGGTAAATTTCGGTGTAGCCCTGGCGGCGATGGAGGTCAAGCATCCAGGCAATCAGGGCGCGTTCCAATTGCGCGCCAGCCCCTTTGAGGATGTAAAAGCGGCTTCCGCTCAGTTTGACGCCGCGCTCGAAATCCATGATGCCCAGTTGAGGGCCGAGTTCCCAATGCGGGCGGGGCTCGAAATCCATTTGCGGCACCTCACCCACCTGCCGCAGCACCACATTTTCACTTTCGTCGCGCCCTTCGGGCACCCGCGCGTCGGGGATGTTGGGAATGGTCGCCAGCAGGCGCTGCAATTGCGCCTCTTTTTCGCGCAGGGCTTCGTCGAGGGAAGCGATCTCGGCGCGCACCCGCCGCATGGCCGCGATTTTTTCTTCGCGCGCCGCGGGGTCTTTGGCGCGGCCAATTTCTTTGGAAACCCGATTGCGCTCGGCTTTCAGGGCTTCACTTTTCTGAATGAGGGCCCGGCGCTCGGCGTCGAGAGCCAGCACTTCGTCGACGATCTCGGGGCGCATCTGGCGTTTGCGCAGCGCCTCGCGCACCACCTCGGGGTCTTCGCGGAACAAACGGATATCGAGCATGTCACACCTCCTGGCGAATGGCAACGCCCCCCGCGCGCAGGACGAGGGGGGCGCTCGTGGTGCCACCTGCATTCACAGCCGCGCTGCGGCTGCCTCTGGGCGCTGTAACGGGCGCAACCCGATACCCCTTACGGCGGCATAACCGCCCCTGCGGGGATGCCCTGGTGTGGTGTCACCGGCGGGGTGGATTTCGCCGCTGCGCCGGCCGCCTCGCACCACCCGGCGGCTCGCTGCACAGCGCCCACGGCTACTTGGCCCCGCGCTGGGCTTGCATTCCCATGAATGTGGGCAGATTATAACGAAGGGCGGGCAGTTTGTCCAGCAACCCACC
>CAYYRG010000031.1:0-4372 GCA_964474015.1 uncultured Anaerolineaceae bacterium
CCCCTGCGAGGGCCTATGAACCTCCAAAACAAAGTTGTCGTCATTACGGGCTCGACCCGCGGCTTTGGCCGCGCCCTGGCGCGGGCATTGCTGGCTCGTGGCGCAACGGTGGTGGTTTCCGGGCGCCAGCAAGAGACGGTTAACGCCACGGTAGCCCAACTTGCCCCCCACGGCACGGTTGCAGGTATTGCCTGTGACGTCAGCATTGCAGCGCAAGTCCACGCCCTGACCACGGCCACGCTGACGCGTTTCGGTCGCATCGACATTTGGGTCAACAACGCAGGTATCACTGCGCCGCCAGGCGGCGTGCTCGATTTTCCGCCTGCGACCGCCGAGCACATCTGGCGCGTCAACGCTTTAGGCACGCTACACGGCTCGCAAGCCGCCGTTGCCGTAATGAAGCGCCAGCCCGAAGGCGGCACCATTGTGAACCTGTATGGGCGCGGCAGCGATGGCCGTCCGGGCAGCCCGACCGGCCTCTACGCCGCCAGCAAGGCATGGATTACTTCGTTTACCCGCACCCTCGCCCAGGAATACCGCCACCTGCCGATCCGCTTTATCGGCTTTAGCCCAGGCATGATGACCACCGACATGCTTCAGGTGCATGAAGTGGTCGGCGAGCAGGCCGCGGCGCGGCTGCGTAACCTGCCGCGCGTGCTGGCCGCCCTTGCCACGCCGCCCGAAGTGCCTGCCGAGGCTTTGGTACGCCTGCTTGAGCGCAATCACAAACCCTTCGTGGAATATCGCAGCCTGCGGGGCTTCCGGCTACTGAAGGGGCTGGCTCATATGGCATGGCTGAACCTGCGAGGCACGCCTGACCTTCCCGCCGACCAGCTCACCATCCAGCCGCCTTACGAACCCCCACTTTTGCAAGAGTAAAAGGCAACGGCACAGCCTTCCAAAAACAAAACCGCCGGGCAAAGTTGACCCGGCGGTTTGTTTTTGGGTTTGGAATGTCAGGCTACGAGGCGTGAAGGTCGTGCATCATCTGCACAAATTCTTCGTGGGAAATCTCACCCCGGGCGTAACGCGCCCGCAAAATCTCTTCGGGCATGGCGTCATACGAAGCCCGCATGGGGTGCATCATGTGGTGATGATGATAGCGGGAAGGCATGGCCAGCACGCCAATCACCACCAGGGCAATCAGAAAGAAGAAACCAAAGAACATCATCGCGGCACCTCCGGGCCTTCCAGATCGTTCAACATTTGCAGGTATTGCTCACGGGTAATCTCGCCCCGCGCATAGCGGGCTTTGAGAATCACCTTGGGGTCATCCACACTCCCCGGCGGGGGCGCCTGGAAAGGCGCGGTGGGCAAACCACGACCGCCGTACCCCGAGCGACGCACCAGCCAAACGATCAGCCAGACGACGCCGCCAACGAACAACAACACCAGGAACAGATTCAGCAGGGCACCAAACCAGCCCCAGCCGCCTAACAATCCCAAACCTCCACAGCAACCACCCATCATCGGGCACCTCCTTGAAAAAGTTTCGTTGCAGAATGAGCATCTTACGCTCTCAAGGATAACGCCCCGAAGTCAAGACCTTTCCAAGATGGTGTGAAGATTTGGTAAAGAACCCGGCCAACAGCGACCGAGGCGGCGAAGCCCGCACCCCCAGGGTACACTGACGACCCAAAACACCCTCACGGGGCTACGTCATCCCACGCGGGTCGAGCAAGCGCCGGAGCTCCGCTTCGGGCAAATCGGTCATCTCCAGCGCTACTTCCAGCACCGGGCGGCCTTCCCGGTAAGCGCGCTTGGCAATTTCTGCAGCCCGGTCGTAGCCAATCAACGGGTTCAGCGCCGTCACCAGGATGGGATTGCGTTCCAGGGCCTGACGCGCCCTTTCCGGCCTTGGCTGCAGCCCCCGAATGGCCTTCTCGGCCAATACCCTGGCAGCATTGGCAAGCAAGCGAATGGATTCCAGCAAATTGTAAGCAATGAGCGGAAGCATGGTGTTGAGTTCAAAATTGCCGCCCTGCCCCGCCGCGGCAATGGCGGTGGTATAGCCAATCACCTGGACGCACACCATCACCACCGCCTCGGGGATGACGGGGTTGACCTTGCCCGGCATAATCGACGAACCAGGTTGCACGGCTGGCAGGGCAATTTCGCCCAGCCCTGCCAGCGGCCCGGAATTCATCCAGCGCAGGTCGTTGGCCAGTTTGGCCAGTGCAGCCGCGAGGGCCTGCAACTGCCCGGCAAATTCCACCGCGGCATCTTGGGAAGCCTGCAAGGCAAAATGGTTATCGGTTTCCCGAAAGGGCTGGCCGGTCAAAGCCGCAATGGCCGCAGCCACCCGCCGACCAAAGCCCGGCGGAGCGTTGACCCCGGTGCCCACAGCCGTACCACCCAGGGTGATTTCCTGGAACCCCGCAGCCGACTGCTTGAGCCCCGCAATGCGGCGCTCGATTTGCCCGGCATATCCCCGAAACTCCTGCCCCATGCGGATGGGCAAGGCGTCCATCAAATGGGTGCGCCCCGTCTTGACCACCTCATCGAGAGCCTCGGCCTTTTCCAGCAACAGGGCATGCAGGCTTTCCAATGCAGGCACAAGGCGCTCGGCTGTTGCCAGGGAAGCCGCGATGTGAATGGCCGAAGGAATGACATCGTTGGAAGACTGCCCCATGTTGACGTGGTCGTTGGGGTGGACATGCGCGGAGCCCCCTCGCGCCGCCAACAGTTGCATCGCCCGGTTGGCAATGACTTCGTTGGCGTTCATGTTGGTGGAAGTACCTGAGCCGGTCTGGAAAACATCCACGGGAAACTGGTCATCCCAGCGGCCTGCGGCAACCTCGCGTGCGGCCTCGCGGATAGCCTCGGCAATAGCGGGGTCGAGGTTGCCCAATTCAGCGTTGACCTGAGCCGCAGCCTCCTTGATGATACCCAGGGCGCGGATGATCTCCCGCGGCATCCGCAACCCACTTATAGGAAAGTTTTCCACCGCGCGCTGGGTCTGCGCGCCATAAAGTGCCTCTTGCGGCACCCGGACTTCCCCCAAAGAATCTTTGGCTATGCGAAACTGAGCCATAAACACTCCTCACTCGTCGTTTTCGTGCCCGCGGGCGGGCTGAGGGCCTCATTGTAGCACAACCGGCGCGCCCGGCCTGCCGCCGTCGGTGCGCGGCGATCTCTCAGCGTGCCCCCTGGCCCCCCACGCGGCCAAATGCCACCTCCTCGCGAAACCCAGCCCCCACGGCCAGCGATGCTCTCCACGCTATGCCAGCCTGCGCACCTGCACCTGCGCCATCAGCCCTTCCAATGCCTCTGGCGCAAACAGCGCCGTGCCCGGCTGCGCTGCCGTTCCACTGCCACAACTTACTGCCAGGCGCAGCACCTCTTCCAGCGGCAAGCGGCGGGCCAACCCGGCGACCAGGCCGCCCACCAACGCATCGCCGGCCCCCACCGTCGAGCGCACATGCACCCGCGGGGCGGTAGCGTGGTAAGCACCCTCCGGCCCCACCAGCAGCGCGCCTTCCTCGCCCAGCGAAACGCACACGTAAGTGCTGCTGGCCTGCATTTTGGTGGCTTCCTGCAGCACGTCGTCCAGGGTCAAAAGTTTGTGCCCCGAAAACAGTTCCAACTCATAACGATTGGGCTTGACCAGAAAAGGGCGCGCCGCCAACGCCGCGGCCAGCATTTTACCCCGGGTGTCGACCACAGGTCTGGCATCCACCTCGTGCAGCATCTGCACCAAATCACGATAAATCGTGGGGGGCACACCAGCGGGCAGCGACCCCGTCACCACGCCGAAACCACCGGCTGCGGCTTCCACAAATCGGCGCTTGATCTCCTCCAGCGCCTCTGGGGGCACCTCTGGGCCAATGCCGTCGAGCTCATACTGGGTGCGCGGCGACTTTTCCAGAATTGTGCAATTGATGCGGGTCTCACCGGGAATGTTCACCACCCGAAAGTCATCCAACTCGGCGCGCACCAGCCGTTCCACCAGCAAGCCAATCTCGCCCGCCAGAAGGGCAAAACTGGCAGCCTGCACGTCCAGCCGCTTCAGCGCCCGCCCCACATTGATGCCATTGCCGCCGGGGTCGAAGCGAGTATGTTCGGCCCGCACTTTTTGGTCGGGAACAAGGGTAGGGAACTCGTAACTGACATCCAGACAAGGGTTGAGCGTAAGCGTAGCAACTTGCACAGGCATACCTCCTGCCTCAGGCCATGGGGCGTCGCCGCAGCAGCAATACCATCGCGCCGACCAACACGAAAGCCAGCCCCAGGCCCACCAGGGCGAACTTCACCGTGGCACATCCTGCTGCAAGGGAAGGCCAGAAACCCGCGCGCGAGCCCAACAACCAGCGAATCAAGGCCCAGTTCTCCACGGCATCCAGCCCAGCAGCCAGCACCTGTCCCCAGGCCA
>CAYYRG010000031.1:4472-12532 GCA_964474015.1 uncultured Anaerolineaceae bacterium
ACCATGAAGAGATAATCCACCCCCAGGCTCAGGCCGGCAGCAATGCGCGCCGAGGCATCCCACGAGGCCAAAATCGCCTGCGCCTGCTCAGGGCTGCCGGCGAGTTCAAAAGAGACAATGCCATTTGGCGCAGCCGCGGTGCGCAAGGGGGCGTCCAGCGCGCTGATGGCTGCAAACACAGCCAGCGTGGCAACCAACAGCACGCCAAAAGCCGCGCGGCGGTGCATAGGGGCCAGCCAGCTCAAAGGATGGGGCATGTGCAGGACCTCCTTGTGTGTGGGGGGGGCAAACCTTACACGCTGCTCTGGCCCGCTGCGGCAAAACGCCATTGCCAAAAGCCTTTTCGCGCGGCTCTGCTCGCGCCACCGCAGCGGGCGATATCGTTATGATACCATGTTGGGCTGAATGCCTGCATGCCCCCGGGTGCGCGCTCATGTGCGCGCCCATTCCCCAGGCCCGCGATGCTCAGGCGCGGCGGGCCTTTTCCAACCGTTCACGCACCTCTACCGGAGAAGCCAGCCCAAGCACTTCAGCCGCAAGGGCCTGGGCTTCTGCCAGCGGCCACGCCCGGATTGCCGCTTTGACCGAGGGAATCGAGGGCGCGGCCATGCTGAGCTCATCCACACCCAGACCCACGAGCACCGGCGCGGCCAGCGGGTCGCCTCCCAGTTCCCCGCACACCCCCACCCACACGTCGCGAGCATGGGCTGCTTCCACCACCTGCTTGATGAGCCGCAGCACGGCAGGGTGCAGGGCATCGGCCATCGGGCCCACCGTCGGATGTGTACGGTCGGCAGCAAGGGTATATTGCGACAGGTCGTTGGTGCCGATGCTGAAAAAGTCCACCTCAGGCGCCAGGACGTCGGCCAGCACCGCCGCGGAGGGGACCTCGATCATCACCCCCACTTCCACATGTTGGGCATAAGGCAAACCTTCCGCTTCCAGCGCCTGGCGGACAGCCACGAGATGGGCTTTAGCCGCGCGCACCTCGTCCACCGAGGCTATCATGGGGAACATGATCTTGACGCCCGCCGTACCTGCGCCGGCGCGCAAAATTGCACGCAACTGGGTGCGGAACATTTCCGGCTGAGCCAGCGAAAGGCGAATGCCCCGCTGCCCGAGGAAAGGGTTGGCCTCGACAGGCAAGTGCAGGTAGGGTATGGCCTTGTCGCCGCCAATGTCGGCAGTGCGGAAGATAACCGGCCGCCCAGCCATGACTTCCAGGTAAGGCGCGTAGGCGGCAATTTGCTCTTCTTCATCGGGCGGGGAGGTGCGCTCCATGTAAAGGAATTCGGTGCGCAAGAGGCCCACCCCTTCCGCGCCCAAGGCCAGGGCCTGTTCGGCCTCTGTGCGACCTCCGCCGCCCAAATTCGCCCCGATTTCCACCCGGCGGCCGTCGGGCGTCACCGCGGGCGCGCTGGCCCCGACCTGCGCGCTGCGGCGTGCCCGCGTCAGGGCGGCTTCCCGCGCCCGGTAGGCCGCCAGGGTAGCCGCTTCAGGGGCCACGATCACCTCCCCTTTCTCTCCGTCCACAATCATCAAAACGCCTTCACGCGCCGCATCCAGCACGGCCGCATCCACCCCCACGACTGCAGGCAGCCCTAAGCCCCGTGCCAGGATGGCTACATGGGAGGTTTTACTGCCCCGCACCGTACAGAAGCCGCGCACGAGTTCGTGCGGCAGCAAAATCGTCTGCGAAGGGGTCAGTTCTTGCGCCACGATTACCGCAGGCTTTTGGGGGCGCGCGAGCGCGCCCGCGGTGCCGCTCAGGTGCGCCGCCACTCGCGCCCCCACGTCGCGCAAATCAACCGCCCGCGCGCTGAAGACGGGGTCGTTCAACGCCTCCAACATGGCCGCCTGGGCTTCGATGGCCTGCTGCCAGGCAGCCAGGGCGCTTTTGCCCTCACGAATGGCCGCTTCGACCTGCTGCGTCAGGGTGGGGTCATCCAAAAACATGGCGTGCACTTTGAAAATTTCGGCCTCTTGCCCGCCCACCCGGCGCTGGGCTTCTGCGTAGAGCGCCCGGATCTCTTCTCGTGCAGCTTGCAGGGCGCGCTTCAGGCGGGCAAGTTCCTCTTCCGGGCTGCCTGCCGCAGCCGAGGTTGCCTGCTGCCCGGCGGCAGCACCTGCAAACAAAAACGCCGGGGCAATCGCCACCCCGCCGGAAGCCGCAATTCCGCGAAATCGTCGTTCAGTCATGGTCTCGTCCTTGAGGCGTTGTGGCATCCAACGAAAGGATCAGTTCGGCAGCCTCGCTGTCGGTCACGAGGTAATCGATAACACCGCTTCGCAGCGCGCCAAGAATGGCGGGGGCCTTCCTGCGTCCGCCGGCCACGCCCATGACCACCGGGATGCGCGTCAGCCCCTCCCAGGAGATGCCAATCAACCGGCGATGAAGATCCAAATCGAGCAGTTCGCCGTGCTGGTTGTAGAAATAGCCGCACACATCCCCCACCCCGCCCAAGGCTGCAATCTGTTGCAGGTCGGCTTCCGAGAGCACTTGCGCATTGAACATGCTGGAAAGCGTGGGGGGGGAAACCGCACCAATGCCCACCAGGGCAATATCGGCCTGTTCGGCCAGGGCGATGGTATCGCGCACCGCGGGCGCGCTGACGATGGCCTCCCGGGCTTCGGGCGTGCTGGCGAGCAAAGGTGCTGGCAGGTAACGGTAGTGGCCGGAAAGGGTTTGCGCCAGCCAGCGGGTGAGGTCAGGGCCATCGAGCAGGGGGTTCACCGAACCCACCGTGCCCATCAGTTGCACCACGGTGACGCCTTTCTGGCGCGCCGAGCGCAGCGCGCTCACCACCTGATAGACCCCCGTGCTCCAGGCAATGCCAAGCACCGATTTGCCTTCCAGCAACTCAGCCAGGCGGTTGGCAGCCAACACACCCAACGCCTGCACCACCTGCATGTACCCCCGCCCGCCCCGGTCCATCACAAGCGCTTCTTGCAAGGGGAAACGCCGTTCTAACCGCGATTGCAGTTCCGCCACCCGGCTCCAGGGCCCTTGAATGCGGATTTCCACAATGCCAAGGTCACGGGCTTCGGCCAGCCAGCGCGAAACCTGCGAGCGGGAAACCCCCATCTCGCGCGCGATCTGCGCCTGTGTCATATCTTGCTCGTAATACAGGCGGGCGACACGCGCCAGTTTCAGGTGATAGGGGTCGGTGGTCGGCATACGATTTCACCCATCGGCGAAGGGTCAACCTGCGCTTTCACCTTCGCCTTCGCCAAAATTGCTTTCAGCCAATGCCTTCAAAGCCTGCAGCGCCTCAGCAGCATCTTCGCCCGAAGCGACGATTTCAATTTCATGCCCCTGGGCCACCCCGATGCTCATCACGCCCAAGATGCTTTTGGCATCTACAAAGGGCGTGTCGCGGGTGAGATTGCGGACCTGGACGTTAGCCTGGAACGCCCCAGCCGTTTGGACAAACAGCGCGGCAGGCCGTGCATGCAGCCCGACGGGGTTATGAATTTGCAACACCAAAGACAAACTTTCGCTTTCACTCATCACAAAATTTTCCTCATCGTGCTGGCTGCCTCAGCAGCCTTTTTGACTTCCTCCAACCCCCGCCCCAGCGAGGCTTCCACCGCAGCCACGATGGCGCCCTCGACCAGGGGGGCATCGGTCATCTGAATTTTCGCCTGTTGGTCGGCATCCATCATCTCAATCGCCATTTGGGCGCTCATCACCGCGCTGCCCAAATCCATCAGCACCAAGACCCCATCGGGGGAATAGGCAGCCTGCAAGGCTGCAAAAATCCGCTCGGCGTTGGTGCCCAGGGTTTTATCATCCACACCCCCGGCGGCGGCAATCACCACACGCCCCTGGCTCATCTGTTCAGCCATTTCCTTGACGCCCTCGGCCACCTTGGCGCTGTGAGAAACAACCACAATTCCAATCATTGGCTCTACTCCTTCGATGCGCGGCACCGAGGGCAAGTCGCAACTTCATGAACCGTCTCTGTCCAGGAATCATTCCAAGAAGTCGGCTCTTTGAACCCCACCGCGCCGCACGCACAAGCATACCATCCCGGCGGGGCCGCGTCAAGATTCATCCTCGGCGCCTGCAAATCTATGCGTTCGACGCCCATGTGCCAACGAGCGTTGGTAAACAAACGCTGGGCTCCCACGGCCTGCAACCGTGAGAAGAAATCGGCAAAATGTTCCGAATGACGCACCAACAACACCCCCGTAGTCACATCGTGGGGGAAAGGAAAGTCTAACGCGTTGGCGCAAATGACCTGCAAATTGGGCGGCAGTTCAGAGCCTGCGCGTTGCAAAAAATCGGCTACCAGCGTCGGGTGCACTTCCACCGCATAGACTTTGCGCACCTGCCGCGCTGCCGCGACCGCGAAGCGAAAATCACCTGCCCCAATATCCAGCACGACGTCTTCGGGTTGCAGGCGCTCTAACACGAAGGCATACACCGAAGGGTCGTAAGGGGCGTACCACACTTCCCAGGGGCTCAATCCTCGTTGGGCCGCAAAGCCAGCGACATCACCCTGGAACTGCGGGGCCCTGGCTTCCCACTTCATCGCGAATGCAACCAGCGGCTCAAAGTGAAAACGAACAGGAACACCAGCCACATGGCCGCGGTCATTACCGCTGCGACCTTCAAACTCACCTGCCAGTCAGCCCCGGGCGGGGCGGAAAGCCAAACCAGGCCAAACACGGCAAAGGTCAAGAAGACCATCACGCCCGCGCCGGTGCGGCGGCTCACCCACGCTTTCATCGTCCCTTGGGTTTCATCCTCCGCGGCCTGCGGCGCCTGCCCATTGCGTCTTGTGCTCAAAGCAACCTCCTGAAATGTGCCAAAGTGCGCTCACACGATGGCGGCGAACAGCCAAACCCCATACCCAAACAACAACAGCCCCAACACAACCAGCACGGCGGTCACCGCACGCGCCGTTTTGGCCGAGACACCGGTGTCGAGCACTAAGGCGCGCACCCCTGCCAGGGCATGGAAAATCACAGTCGCAAGGAAAAGGATTTCCAGCCCCAGCACCCAGGGATTGGAAAGGTACGCCACGACCTGCTGATATGTCAACAGTCCGCCCGCGGCAAAGTGATTGACAATCAGGTGCACGGCCAACAGCACCACCAGCAACAACCCACTCAAAGCCTGCCAAACCCAGGTGTTCAGGCGTCGTGACATTGTGCGCTCCTTCAAAGCATCAGCACGGCGGCCACGGCAGTCAGCAAGGCCGAAAGCACTACCGTACCCCAAAACATGGCTTCGTGTTGCTCGACCCCAATGTTGAGGCTCATGAGCATCAAACGCAAGCCGTTCAAGCCGTGGAAAAGCACTGCGGCAATCAGCCCCACCTCCAGGACGGTAATCCAGAGGCTTTTCATTCCTGCCACCATGACCGCATACGCTTCCGGCCCGCGGGCGAGGTAGCTCAAGAAGTAAAAGTGGAGGAACAGGTAAAACACCAGCACCAGCCCGGTCAGCCGGTGGAGCACGAAAGCCCATCCTCCTGCGCTGCGTCCGCGCAGGCGGAACCAGTCGCCGAAACGTCGGGAAGGCTGACGCGGCTCAGGTCGTTGGTAAGTCTCGGAAACCATGACGTCCTCCTCCAGCGCCTATTTGTGTTTGCCCGCGAGCAGGGTTTCCCGCAGGAACATGATCATGCCACCCGGGTTGACGTCGTTGGGGCACGCCGCCGAGCATTCCATGGCCGCATGACAACGCCAGCACCCTTTCTCGTTGTCCACCAACGCCAGAACCCCATGCACATCTTGGCCGCGCGGCTCTTGCACCACGCGCGCCGCGGCTGCGAGGGCTGCCGGCCCCAGGTAATCGGGGTCGGTGGCCACCACGGGGCAGGCCGAAAGACACAGGGCGCATTCCAGGCAGTTCTCGAAGCGCATGTACGAGCCCACTTCCTCGGGCGGCTGGCTGTGGGGCAGGTATTCGCTTGCCCGGACGTAGGGCATCCCGATGGGTTCGTATTTCTCGAAGAACGGCGTCATATCCACCACCAGGTCGCTCACCAGCGGCGCGTTGCGGAGAGGCTCCACGACGACCGTTTTGGTTTTCAACGCCAGGACATTGGTCACACAGGCCAGCACCTCTTTGCCGTTGACCAACATGCCGCACGTGCCGCAAGAGCCGTGGTGACACGAATGGCGGTAGGTCAGCGTGGGGTCGTCCAGCCGCAGCATTTCCAACACGTCGAGGACGGTGGTGTGGTCTTCGACTTCCACCTGAAAAGTGTCGTAGCGCGGGGGGTCGATTTCACCGGGCTTGTAGCGATAGATTTTGAAGGTCACCGTTGCCATGTCACCACCTCCGCCGGTAGTAAGCGGTGTGCGGCAGCAAGACGACCTCACGAGTGCGGCACGGGGCGTCGAGGCCCAGTTTGCGCACCACGACGTTGGCCGTCACTTCAGCCATGCCGCGAGCCGTGGTTGCTTTGCCGCCGGCGATGGTGACGAAGCCTTCGACGCCATCGCGCTCGGCGTGGTCGAAGCATTTGAAAGTGCGGCTGAGTTCGCGTCCGGTGTGTGCGCCGCCGGAGCCAATCAGCGGCCTTGCCGCTGCCCAGGCAGCCCGCATTTTCGCGTTTTTGATCGCCGGCACCAACACCGCCCCATATTCATACATCAGTTGGATGTGTTCTTTCTTCATCTCCAGACGGTCGGGGTCTTCCACCACCCACGAGCTGGTGCCAATGACCGAAAGGGTGCGCTGCGGCACGATGATGTCGCCATCGCCCGAGCGGTGCATCCGGTTGAGCACCATGTTGTTCCAGCGGCCATACACGGCCACCAGCACGCCGGGGGAAGGCTGCAAGGGCACATGCACGCCTGCCATGGCCGCAATCTTCCCCGACCAGGCTCCGCCGGCATTGACCACGAGGTCGGCGCCGATGGTGTAGGTCTTTTCGGTCACATGGTCGCGCACCCGGACGCCCACCACGGTCTTGCCTTGCATGAGCAGTTCTTCGACTTCGGTGTAGGTCTTGACCACCGCGCCGTTGCTTTGCGCGGTTGCCAAAAAGCGCAGCGGCAGCCGCATGGCGTCCATCGTGCCGTCGGGCACTTCGACCGCGGCTTTGACTGCGGGGTTGAGATTGGGCTCACGCGCCAGGGCTTCCTGGGGTGTGATTTCTTTAAAAGGAATGCCGCAGGTTTCCAGGCCTTCGAGGAAGGCCGGGCGGTAGGCCATATCTTCGTCGGTGATGGCGACGAAAAGGCCGTTGTTGAGTTCGAACGATCCGGGAGCGATTTTCCGGAGAATCATGTTCTCCTGGATACACTCCCTGGCGGATTCCTGGTCTTTGACGGCGTAGCGCGCGCCGCTGTGCAGCAGGCCGTGGTGGCGTCCGGTGGTGCCGGAAGTGACTTCGCCACGCTCGACCACGGTCACCTGAACGCCGCGCAGGCTCAGGTCGTGGGCTAAGGCTGCGCCCGTCGCCCCGCCGCCGATGATGACCACATGGGGTTTGCTCATATTCGTGCTCCGGTGTGCCTGTGCGCCAGTAGCCCCATAGGGGCGACCACGAGGGCCGCCCCTATGGACTGGAGGAGCTGGTTTGTCTATTCGACCCAGTTGAAGGTGCGTTCCACGGCTTTCAGCCAGCCTTTGTAAAGGCGAGCACGCTCGTCGGCGTCCATCTTCGGGTCCCAGGTGTGATCGATTTGCCAGTTGGCCCGCAGGTCATCCAGGTTGTCCCAGAAACCCACAGCCAGGCCAGCCGCATACGAAGCACCCAGCGAGGTGGTTTCAGCCACCTTGGGGCGTACCACGGGCACGCCGAGGATGTCGGCCTGGAATTGCATCAAGAGTTCATTGTAAACCATGCCGCCATCCACTTTCAAGGCTTTCAGGTCCACGCCCGAGTCTTTCTTCATCGCGTCGAGCACTTCGCGGGTCTGGAAGGCCGTGGCTTCCAGCGCGGCGCGGCAAATATGGCCCTTCTTGATGTAGCGGGTCAGGCCGACGATCACACCGCGGGCGTCAGAGCGCCAGTAGGGTGCGAACAGGCCAGAGAAGGCCGGCACGAAGTAGATGCCGCCGTTGTCTTCCACGCTGCGGGCGCAGGGTTCGA
>CAYYRG010000032.1:0-12282 GCA_964474015.1 uncultured Anaerolineaceae bacterium
CCGCCCCCAAAGCCCGACCTCTCTCGCTGCAGAATGTGGTATAGTTTGAGAAAACCCAACACGGGGCAGACAAAGATGGAGGAAAGTATGCCACACCTGTTACTCATCGAAGATGACGAAGGCATCGTGCGCTTTCTGAGCCGCGCGCTGACTTATGAAGGCTACCAGGTCGACGTGGCAACCGACGGCGAAGCCGGCCTGGCCCTGGCTCGCGCCAACATGCCCGACCTGGTCATTCTGGATTGGATGCTGCCCGGCATGGACGGCATCGAAGTCGCCCGGCGGCTGCGTGCCATGGGCGACGTGCTCATCCTCATGCTGACGGCCAAAACCAGCGTGGCCGACCGGGTGCAAGGGTTAGACATGGGCGCCGACGATTACATGGTCAAACCCTTCAATATGGACGAACTGCTGGCGCGCATTCGTGCCCTGCTGCGCCGTTCACGGCAGGAAGAGCCAAAAGTATATCGCTTCGCCGACCTGGAACTGGATACCGGCACCCATGAAGCCCGCCGGGGAGAGCGCGTCATCCCCCTTACGGCCAAGGAATACGAACTGCTCGAACTCTTCATGCGGCATCCCCGCCAGGTGCTCACCCGCGAGCAAATTTACGAACAGGTGTGGCAATACGACTTCGGCGCGGCCAGCAACCTGCTGGAAGTTTACATCCGCTACCTGCGCCGCAAACTGGAAGAAGGCGGCGAACCGCGCCTGATTCACACCCTGCGGGGCGTGGGCTACGTGTTGCGCGAACACGCCGAGGAGTAGCCTGCCCCTATGCGCACCCTGCGTGCCCGCCTCACTTTGCTCTACGTCCTGGTCACGGGCGGGATGTTCCTGCTGTTCGGCGCGGCGGTGTATGGTGTAGTGGGGGTCTTGCTCATGCGGCAGGTGGACCGCACGCTCATTCAAACAGGCACCGCGCTGATTATGCAGGTCAAAGTGCGAGACATCCAGCGCCCGGAAGTCTCCATGCCGCCCGACCTGGTGGTGACTGCCGGCGTGGTGGTGCAGGTGTGGGACCGGGAAGGCCGCCCCGTGCCGCTGCCAGGGGGCTGGAGCCAGCGGGCGCCGCTTTCGGCGCGCGGCTTTTCCGTTGACCGTCCCACCCTGCTCACCGAGCGTCATGGCCGTCAGGCCTGGCGCGTGCTGGCCGAGCCCATCTTCTTCACCGGCCGGCGGGTGGGCACCCTGGAAGTCGGCATGGCCCTCACGCCGGTCAGGCAAGCCCGCCAGGCTGTGCTGGTCGCTTTGGTGAGCGTTACCCTGCTCGCCATGCTGCTGGCCGCGCTGGTGGTGTATTTCAGCGTGGGCCTCGCGCTGGAACCCCTCGCCCACGCCACCGCCCTGGCCGACCAGATCACCCACGCCGACGACCTCTCCCGCCGCATTCCGGTGCCGCGCGGCGCGGGCGACGAAGTGTGGACCTTGGTGCAGGCCTTCAACGCCACCCTGGCCCGCCTGGAAGCCCTCTTCCAGGCCCAAAGGCGCTTCATCGCCGACGTCGGGCACGAATTGCGCACCCCCCTCACCGTCATCAAAGGAAACGCCCAGTGGATGCGGCGCATCGGCCAGCTGGACCCCGAAGCATTGGAGAGCATCGAAGAAGAAACCGACCGCCTTGGCCGCCTGGTGGAAGACCTGTTGCTGCTGGCACGCGCTGAGGCCGGCAAACTGCCGTTGCGGCGCGAAGCCGTGTCGCTCGATGCCATATTTGCCGACGTGCTGCGAGAAATGCAGGTCGTGGCGCGGCAAAAAGGCGTAACGCTGGAAGTGCGTATCGACCAGCCTGTGCAGGTGGAAGGCGACCCCGACCGCTTGAAACAAGTATTCATCAACCTGGTAGGCAACGCCGTAAAATATACTCCCAAAGGCGGGCAGGTGACCCTTTCCCTCAGCAAAGACCACGGATGGGCCGTCTGCCAGGTGAGCGACACCGGCCCGGGCATTCCCCCTGAAGACCTGCCCCATGTGTTCGAGCGATTCTATCGCGCCGACAAAGCCCGCAGCCGTGGGCAGGGCTTTGGGCTGGGGCTTTCCATCGCGTATTGGATTGTAAAACACCACGGGGGAAGCATCGAAGCGGCCTCTCAGTTAGGGAAAGGCACTACCTTTACGGTGCGTTTGCCGTTGCGTGAGGAAGCCCCCCAGGCCGCAGAGGAAGCCGCGTAAAGCCAGGATGCACATCGCCCCCAGGGATGCCCCCCGGGGGCGCTTCTCCTCAACCCAACAAATCTTTCAACTTATCCAAAAAACTGCGTTCCTGCGGTTTGACCTCGGTGCCCAGGCTCTGCGCCAGTTCGCGGAACAGCGCGCGCTGACGCTCGTCGAGGCGGGTGGGAATTTCCACGTTGACCACCACAATCTGGTCGCCGCGGCCATTGCGCTGCAAATGTGGCACCCCTTTGCCCCGCAGGCGGAAGGTTTGGCCCGGTTGGGTGCCCGCGGGGATGCGCAGGGTGTGCGTGCCATCCACCGTCGGCACCTCAACCTCGGCACCCAACGCAGCCTGTGCGACGTTGATGTTGAGGTGCAGGATGATGTCGTCGCCCCGCCGCTGGAAGAAACGATGCGACTTGACTTTGACCTTGATGTAAAGGTCGCCGGGGGGGCCGCCGTTTTCGCCGGGCTCGCCTTCGCCAGCCAGCCGAATTTGGGTGCCGCTATCTACACCCGGCGGCACGGCTACCACCTTTTGCACCGTGCGGCGCTCGACCCCGCGCCCCCGGCAGGTTGGGCAGGGCTGCGGAATCACCTTGCCCTGGCCCCGGCAGGTCGGGCACAGGGTTTCCTGCACCATCGTGCCAAAAAACGTCGTGCGGGTTTGGCGCACCCGTCCGCTGCCGTGACAGGTAGGGCAGGTTTGGGGCTGGGTGCCCGGCGCGGCACCGGTGCCACCGCAGGTATGGCAGGTCTCGTTGCGGGTGAAACGCACCTCTTTTTCGGCCCCAAAGACCGCTTCCTCAAATTCCAGCGTCAGGGTGATTTGGATGTCACGCCCCCGTCGCGGGCGGGGGCGGCTGGCCTGCGCCCAGGCGCGCCCAAAACCGCCAAAACCAAAGATCTCTTCAAAAATGTCGGCAAAGTCGCCCATACCGAAATCGGGCGCGCCGCGAAAACCCCCGCCTGCGCTCCCCACCCCGGCATGGCCAAAGCGGTCGTAAGCCGCGCGCTTTTGTGGGTCAGAGAGCACGGCGTAGGCTTCGTTGATTTCTTTGAACCGCTCCTCGGCGTCGGGCTCACTGCTCACGTCGGGGTGATATTGGCGCGCCAGACGCCGAAAGGCGGCTTTGATTTCGTCCTGGCTGGCGTTCCGGGGAACGCCGAGAACTTCGTAATAATCGCGAGGCATAGCGGTTCTTCACTGAGGGAAAGGCCGCGCCGCGGGGTTGCAACTGCCGGAGGGGTCAGGCGGCCTGCGGCAGGGCTTCCTGCACGGCACGGATGGCGGCGCGAATCGTTTCCGCGGTGGCGTTTTCGTCAGCAGCCGCCTGGCGCAACGCAGCCACCGCGGCGCGAATGCGTTCCTGCTGCTCGGTAGGAATTTTCTCGCCCAGGTCGCGCAGCACTTTTTCCGCACCGTAGGCCACCTGCTCGGCTTCGTTGGCCGCCTCGATGCGTTCGCGCCGCTGGCGATCTTCGGCGGCGTGCTTTTCTGCCTCGGCCTGCATGCGACGGATTTCGTCTTCCGTCAGCCCCGACGAGGCAGTAATGGTAATGTGCTGACTGCGACCGGTCGCCTGGTCTTTCGCTGTGACCTTCAAAATGCCGTTGGCGTCCAGGTCAAAGGTTACCTCAATGCGAGGCACTCCCCGCGGGGCAGGCGGAATGCCATCCAGAATGAAGCGCCCTAAGGACTTGTTGTCTTTGGCCAGGGGGCGCTCGCCCTGAACGACGTGGATTTCCACCTGGGTTTGATTATCCGACGAGGTCGAAAAAACCTGACTTTTGCGCGTGGGGATGGTGGTGTTGCGCGGGATGATGGGCGTCGCGATGCCGCCCAGGGTTTCGATGGAAAGCGTGAGCGGCGTGACATCCAGCAACAGAATATCGGTCACCTCGCCACCCAGCACGCCGGCCTGAATGGCTGCGCCCAGGGCTACCACTTCGTCGGGGTTGACGCCCTTGTGAGGTTCCTTCCCAAAGAATTTAGCAACGGCCTCTTGCACGGCAGGCATCCGGGTCATGCCGCCCACGAGCACCACTTCGTCGATCTCGCTGGCGGTGAGGCCGGCGTCGCGCAGGGCTTCTTCCATCGGCTGCAAGGTGCGCTCGACGAGATGAGCGGTCAACTGCTCCAGTTTGGCGCGCGTGAGCGTCATTACCAAATGCCTGGGGCCTTCGTTGGTAATCGTGATGTAAGGCAGGTTGATTTCGGTTTGCAAGAGACTCGAAAGCTCTTTCTTGGCCTTCTCGGCGGCGTCTTTGAGGCGTTGCAAAGCATTACGGTCCTGGCGCAGGTCAATGCCCTCGGCTTCCAGGAATTCCTGAATAAGGTAATCCATGATGGCCTGGTCAAAATCGTCGCCGCCGAGGAAGGTGTCGCCGCGGGTGGCCAGCACCTGGAAGACCCCTTCGCCGACCTCCAGGATGGAAATATCGAAGGTGCCGCCGCCGAGGTCGTAAACGGCAATGGTTTCGTTTTGCTTGCGATCGAGGCCGTAAGCCAGCGCCGAAGCCGTTGGCTCGTTGATGATGCGCAGCACTTCCAGCCCGGCAATGCGACCGGCGTCTTTGGTGGCGTTGCGCTGGGCATCGTTGAAATAGGCAGGCACGGTAATGACAGCCTGGGTGACCGGCTCGCCCAGAAAGGCTTCGGCATCGGCCTTGATTTTCTGCAAAATCATGGCCGAGATTTCCGGCGGGGCGTATTCCTTGCCGCCCATCAGAACCCGCACGTCGCCGTTGGGGGCAGCGGTGACTTTGTAGGGAATGCGCTTGCGGGCTTCGGCCACTTCGGGGTCGTCATATTTGCGCCCCATGAAGCGTTTCACCGAGAAAATGGTGTTTTCGGGGTTGACGATGGCCTGGTTACGCGCCACGCGCCCCACCAGCCGCTCGCCTTTTTTCACCGCCACCACCGAGGGCACCAGCCGCTCGCCTTCAGCCGAAGGGATGATGGTGGGTTCACCGCCGGAAATGACTGCCGCCACCGAGTTGGTGGTGCCCAAATCAATGCCTATCGTTTTTCCCATGAGTGCATCCTTTCGCAACGCAAGAACTGATTGGAATCTCGTCAGGCAACGCCTTAGAGCCTGTGCGGAAAATCTCACGGCTGGTGTCATTGCGAGCGAAGCAATTCCCCTTCTGATGGGGGAGACTGCTTCGGCGGGCTTCGGCCACGTTCAGCCCGCCTCGCGGTGACACACCTGCAAGGATTTTTTGGGGAGACACTTATTGCGCGACCCGCACCAGCGCCGGGCGAAGCACCTGGTCGCCGATCATATAGCCGCGGCGCACGACTTCGATGATTTCCTCGCTGCCGTGCTCATCGTGCGGCTCGTGGGTAATGGCTTCGTGGAAGCGCGGGTCGAAGGGCATACCCGGCCGGGTATCCATTGGTTTGACGCCTTCGGCTTCCAGCACAGCCAACATTTTGCGGTAAATGAGTTCAATGCCCTCAGCCCAGGCTGCCCCTTCGCCCTCGGTGGGCTTGTTTTTCAATGCCAGTTCCAGGTCGTCCAGCACTTCGAGGTAGCGTTTGGCAATGCTGGCAACCAGGTCGCGGCGGGCCTGCTCTTGCTGTTCTTCCACACGGCGGCGATAATTGGCAAAAGCGGCGCGCTCGCGCTGCCAGCCGTCGAGGTACTCCTGCATTTGGGCGCGCGTGTTTTCCAGTTCAGCCCTCAGGGAAGCCGCGTCGTCCGCGGGCTGAGCCTCGCCCTCGGGCGCTGCGGTTTCCTCGGCGGCCTCGGCTTCCCCCGGGGGGGACGCCTGGACGCTTTCGGCGGCTGCATCAGCAGCGGCTTGCGTTTCCGTGTCTTCGGCCGCGGCGCGGGCTTCCTCTTCCTGCGAAGCCGGGGGGGTGGGTTGCTTTTGCTTCTTTGCCATCGTGGGTTCTCCCTATTCTGCCAAAGTTTCGGTGACCATATCACTCAGCAAACGGGCGACAAAACGCACCGTGGGGATGGCGTGACTGTACGCCATGCGGGTGGGGCCCAACACGCCGACCATGCCAGTGGCCAGGCCCGGCGCGCCGTAGCGCGCCAACACCAGAGAACAATGCCGAAGTTCTTCCCAGTCTTCGCTGCCCACCAGCACTTGCACGCTGCCAATGTCGGCCTGAGAGGCCACGCGTTGCAGCAAACGTTCCAGCAGGGCGCGGTTTTCCAGCATGGCGAGGGCACGGCGGGCGGCCTCAGGGCGGGTAAATTCCGGCTCGGCCAAGACGTGCACCAGCCCATCACGATAGACGGCTTCTACCATGTGCTGCGCCGTCTCTTCCATCTCGTCCACCACCACCTGCCGGATGTCGGCTTCGAGGGCATCGGTGGGCGGCGGCGCATTGCGGATGAGCTCCAGGGGCTGGCCAGCGTAGCGGGCGTTGAGGTGCTCTGCCGCGGCGCTCAAGCGTGCCTGCGGCAGCGGCTCGGCGAGGTGCAGCAACCGCTGCCGCACCTCGCCGCCTACCAGCACCAGCACCAGCAACACCTGCCGCCCCCGAATGCCAATCAGTTCCAGATGTTTGTAGCGGGCTTCTTCCGGGTGAGGCGCAGTCACCAGAGAGGCCGCCCGCGCCTGCTGGGCCAGCACCGATGCCGCCAGTTGCATCCATTGGTCAATGTCTTCCTGGGCTTGATAGAACTGGTGGGCAATGGTGCGCTGGGTTTCCAGTGGCAGGTCGCTGTGCTCTAACAATTGCTCGACGAAAAAGCGGTAGCCTTTCGGCGTGGGAATGCGCCCCGCCGAGGTGTGCGGTTGGGTCAGGTAGCCCTTCTCGGTCAACACCGCCATTTCGTTGCGCACGGTTGCCGGGCTGATGTT
The DNA here is from genome assembly GCA_964474015.1 of uncultured Anaerolineaceae bacterium. Taxonomy (GTDB): domain Bacteria; phylum Chloroflexota; class Anaerolineae; order Anaerolineales; family DRMV01; genus DRMV01. The sequence goes on from CAYYRG010000032.1 coordinate 6,985, forward strand.
GAGATGATAGCGCCGCACCAGGCGACTGGAGCCAACCGGCTGCGCCGTGGCGACATAGTCGCGCACGATAAGTGTCAGCAAAAATTGCTGACGGGCGGTCAGTTCCTCTCCGGGTGGGGGCATACGCTTGCGGCGGGGCGACATGTCAGCCTCTCAGGGAAGCGAAAATTAGCACTCTCAAGCCAAGAGTGCTAATTTTTGGTGCTTTTATGATACCACGCCCCTCCTGGGGCGTCAATGGGCGACCGCGCAGCAAGCATTTCGGCGCCTCATCACCTTTTGGACACGCAACGCGCCGCGGCAAACGTTGCGATTGTATTACAATTTGAACAGTTTCTGCCACAGGCTGACCCATAACCCGCCTTTAAGGTATAATTACCCGTTGCCGAACACCGGAAACAACGGCGGGCGGCACGTTTTTTCGCGAACCTTGAACAAAGGAGTGTTGCCATGAGTGTTCAAACTGTGACTGCCCCGGATGGTACGGAGATCCAACGCAAGATGCACTTCACCGGCAAAGTCATCAAAACCACCACAGCGGGGGCTGTCGTGGATATTGGCGTGGGAAAGCCGGCCGTCGTGCATATTTCCCAGCTGCGGGAAGAACCCGTCAAGAAAGTCGAAGATGTCGTCAAAGTGGGCGACGAAGTGGAAGTGTGGGTGCGCCGCATCACCCCGAAAGGCATTGTCGAACTCACCATGATCAAGCCGCTCGACCTGGAATGGCGTGAAATCAAGGTGGGGATGACGGTCAAAGGCAAAGTGGAGCGGGTGGAAAAATATGGTGTGTTCGTCAACATTGGCGCCGAAGTGCCCGGCCTGGTGCACATCAGCGAAATGACCCACGGCTTCATCCGCTCGCCGCGCGACCTGGTGCAGGAAGGCGACGAGGTGGAAGCCCAGGTGATTGCCGTCAGTCGCCGCAAGCGCCAGATCAAGCTGAGCATGAAAGCCCTGGAGCCGAAGCCCGAAGAAATCATGAAAGAGGTCAACCGCCCCACCCGCCGCAAGGCCAAAAAGGCGGGCAACGGCAAGAACGACAAAACAGCCGAAGTGCAAGATTACGTTCCGACGCCGATGGAAATGGCCCTGCTGGACGCCCTCAAGCGCGCCCGTGCCGATATGGAAAAGGCCACCGGCAAGGCCCGCACCGACGCCAAAAAGCGGGTCAAGGAACTGGAGGCGCTGCTTTCCAAGCGGATGCAGGCTCACCTGAACTGAGCTGCAGCGCGTGGCAACGCTCGTTTTCCATCGCTCGCCTTCCAAGGCGGGCGATGGCGGTTTTAACCAGCCCCACTTTCACGGAGCATGTTTCTTGCCGCGTTTTGGAGGAAAAGGGCAACCTTACCTTTGCTGGCTTTCTTCTTCCACGCTCAGGTCGCTTTCCCCCGCATAGAGACGGCGTTCCAGAAGGCGGTCATAGGGCGTCCAGGTTTCGCCGGCTTCCCGTTGCTGCAACAACAGCCAAAAACGGTTGACCTGGGCGCTGAGGTCGTCAATTTTTGCCAGCGCGATGGCTTCCAGAGTTTGAGGGCGGCGCGGAGAGCCCCACTCGTAACGGTTGTGGTGGGCCAAAAGCATGTGACGCAGCCGCAGCGCCAGCGCCGGGGGAAAATGGGGCAAAGACGCAATCGCAGCCGCCACCATTTCGTCGCCCAGCACAATGTGCCCCAACAGCCGCCCTTCATCGGTGTAATCGACGTTCAACCCCCAGTGCAGTTCCCGCACTTTGCCAATATCGTGCAGCAAAATACCTGCCCGCAGCAGGTCGGCATCCAGCTGAGGGTAAATTTCCAACACGCGGTCGGCCAGGGCGAGCATCTCGGTGAGGTGTTCCAGCAAGCCACTGAGATATGCATGATGCACCTTGCGACCAGCAGGCACCCAACGGAGGGCGTCCAAAAACGCTTCGTCGCCGTAGAAAAACATCACCAGGGCGTGCAGATGGGGGTTCTCAATGGTTTCTGCAGCAGCCAGCACGCTTTCCAACATGGTTTCGGGGTCATGGGGCGACGCCGGTAGCATATCCCGCCAGTCGAACTCCCCCTCTGCCGCCTTGCGGATGCGCAACACCCGAATTTGCAGCCGATCCATGTAGGTTTCCATCTCGCCCTGAATTTTGACCACGTCGCCGACGTCAATTTCCGCGGCCAGGGCTTCGGCATCCTCCCAGACGCGCGCCAGCCGCTCGCCGCTGCGATCGCCCAAAATCAGGGTAAGGTAATGCCCGCGACTGGGGTCGCGAAACGGCTCCAGTTGTTTGCGGCGCACGACGTAAAAACCAATGAACCGCTCCCCTGCCGAAACGGCGCGTAAAAACGGCCCTTTTTGAGGGTGAACGGGTTGAATGGCGGCCTCCACAGGAATCCTCCTCAGGGCGTCGGCGTGGGCGAGGGAGCGACCTGCAACGAAGGCGTGGGCGATGGCGTCAACAGGTGGTCGAGGGCCTGCCGGGCTTCCGCCTGCCAGGTTTTCGGCACCATGCCTGCAGGCGCGTTCAACACCCGTTTCCAGTCTTCGATGGCCGCGTCGGTGACGTCAAGCGCGGTGAGCACTTTAGCCCGCCAGTAATAGAAGGTGTACCATTGCTCCTGTTTCTTCAGCAAGGGTTGGGTATCTTGCAACTGGTGGAAGGCATTGCCGGGATGCCCGGCGGCCAATTGGGCTTCGACCAGGGCCATGCGGAGGTTGAAGTCGTTGGGGTGAACGCGCACGGCGGTTTCTAACGTCTTGACGGCCTGGTCGCCTTCATGGCGGGCGAGATACACTCTCGCCAGCAACTGCAGAGCGTCGGCGTCGTAGGGCGAGGTCTCGACGACCTTTTTAGCGGCTGCCAGCGCGTTGTCGGTGTTGCCCTGCTTCAAGTAGGCCTCGGCCAGGGCGCGATACACCGCTTTGTCGCCGGGGGCATAGGTGAGGTAAGTGCGGAAGTAGAGCACGGCTTCGTCGAGTTTTCCAAGGGCAAAGGCGGCTTGCCCCAACACTTTGTAAGCCGGCAGCAAGGTCATGTCGCGGTCGTGGGCTTTTTTGGCCTCGGCGTAAGCCTTTTGAGGCTCATCCAGCATCAGGTAAGCCTCGGCGCGGTAAAGGGGCACCAGGGGCGAATCGGGAAGATGGGTTTCGGCTTCTTTGAGCGCGGCCAGGGCATCGTCGGCCTGTTCGGCGCGCAGGGCAACCTCGGCCTGCACAAGATAGGCCAGCCCATAGTTGGGGTCGTCTTTGACGGCCTGTGCAGCCAGCGTCGCTGCGTCGTCAGGCTTACCCTGAGCGAGCAGCACCTGCGCCAGGCCGGTTTCCGCCGGGGCAAAGTGCGCCTGTAATTTCAACGCCTGCCGATATGCGTCGGCGGCTTCGGCCCATTCCTTTTGATGGCGATAGACTTCGCCCATGTAGAAATAGAGGTCGGCCTTGTGCCCGCCTTCCGCATCGGCCGTTTGGCGGAAGTAGCGCAGGGCATCTTGCCAGCGGCCTTCCTGCATGGCGCGCATCCCCAGGCGGTAGGCTTCCACCAGGTGCGGTGTGCTCACGGCGAGAGGGGTAGGGGTGTAGGTTGCAGGCAGCAGCAAAGCCAGCGGGGTGGGCTGGCCCAGCGTGAGGGGGTTGATGGGGGTCGGCGTGCTGGTCGGGCGGGGTGTGGCCGTCTGGGTGACGTAAATCATCAGTTGTGGGGTCGCAAGGTGCACCGGGCGGAAACGTTGCCACGCTCCCCACGCCCCCCACGAGAGCGCCATCAGCGCCAGCAAAGCGACCGCGCCCACCACCACCTGCCGCGGCAAAGCCGGCCCGCGGCTTTCGGCGGGCTCGGGCACCGAGGGGCGATATTCGGCTTCCCACGCGCGGGGGTGCGGCACCCGCACGGGGGCGACCTCTTCACCGGGCGGCATCTCGCCCAACAGCATCAACCCCCGGCGGGCGGGTTCATAGGTCGGGTCGGCAGCGTAGGCCTTTTGCAGGCAATAACGCCGCTCTTTCACCGAATCGACCGCTGCACTCAGCCACACCCAGTAAACCGCATTATTGGGTGCGGTGCGCAGCAACTTCCGGAGAATTTCCTGCGCCCTGGCCGTTTCACCCCGCTCGATGGCCTGGATGGCTTCCTGCAATGCGGTGTCCTGGTTGCTCACCTCATGGCTCATAGGTTCCTCCACCTTTGAGTTTAGCATAGGGTGCGCGGGAGGGCAAGCGTCGCGCGACAAAGGTATAATGGGGGCATGAACCGACGTCTGTTTGCTTTCTGCAGCCTTGCGCTGGCCGCGCTATGGCTGGCGGCATGTGGGGAAGCCGCCCCGCCCTCGGCTGTTGCCTCGCCCCGTCCGCCTACGCCTACCGCCGGCTGGACCCTCACGCCCTACCCCACACCCACCCCTACCGCCACGCCAACGCCGCTGCCTTCCCCCACCTTGCCCACCGCAGCACACCCCAGCCCCACGCCGTGGGTTTATACCGTGGCCAAGGGCGACACGCTGCTGGGCATTGCCTTGCGGTTTGGCGTCTCGCTGAAGGCCCTTGAAGAAGCCAACCCTGGCGTCAACCCCCAGGCCATGGCCGTAGGGACGCGTCTCATCATTCCTGTGAACACCGAAAATCCCGCGGGGCTGCCTACCCCCACGCCATTGCCGCTGACAGTTGGAGCGCCTTTTTGCGAGCCCGCTGCCGATGGCGGCGCGGTGTGTCTGGTCGAAGTCCGCAATCCCGGCCCGCAGGCTGTGGAAGCCGTCGCCGCCTGGCTCACCCTCGCGAACGGCCAGGCAACGACCGCCGAAGCGTTGCTCAACCTGCTACCCAAAGGCAGCAGCACCGTGCTGGTGGCACGCTTCACCCAGGCGCCGCCGCAACCCCGCGCCGCCGTGCGCCTGCTGCGCGCGCTGGCCGTGCCCACCCAAGCCCAGGCGCAACGTTACCCGCCGCTCAAAGTGCAAAATCTGCACACCCCCCTCACCCCTGACGGACGGGCAATTCAGGTCAGCGGCAACCTGTTGCTGGAAAAGCCCGTCGCCGTACAGGCTGTATGGGTTGTGGCAGCGGCTTATGACGCCGAAGGCCACCCCGTAGGCGTGCGCCGGTGGGAAGCCCCCCTGCCTTTCCCGGCAGGCAAGCCCCAGCCGTTCACTTTCATGGTTTACAGCATCGGGCCGCCCATCGCGCGCGTGGTGGTACATGCCGAAGCCCACGCCATCGTACCCACGCCTACCCCTTAACAGGACTTACGCAGTTTGGAGAACATCCATGCAGGTTGTGCGCTTACCTCGGCAGTCAAGGCCTGTCTCCCCCTCTCCCTCCGGGAGAGGGGCAGGGGTG